>NZ_JACJPW010000041.1 GCF_014696265.1 Aerosakkonema funiforme FACHB-1375
TAAATGTGGATTGATTTTGGACAGGGATTGGAATGCGGCACTGATGATTCTAAAAGTAGCCTTGAGTACGGTAGGGCATACCGGAACTTGGATCGAAGATCCGAACGCTTCAGGAGATTTGGCCGCTACTTTGGCTGGAGTAATCCAGTCGCAAGCAAGCTGAGTCTATGAATGAAGAATCCCCGTCCCTTTAGGGCTCTTGAGTGTCAATGATGCTGAAGCGGCACAGCAGCAAGCAGAAATGGAGCGACAACGTGCTTCTGAAGCCGAACAACGCGCTTCTGAAGCCGAACAACGCGCAGAATATTTAGCGCGACGTTTGCGAGAGTTAGGGATAGAACCGTAGTAGTTAGCTTTCGGGGTAATTTATGAATTATCCCGAAAGCTAGTGCGATCGCTTTTACTGAGGAGATAGATTTATTTGAAGAGTGCGATCGCTAAAAAAATTGAATTACTTTATGGTGTAATTAATTGAACTGTTATTCCGAAAACATTACCTGCTTCCGCGAGTGTTTCGTCAGCTGTTACCAAACGCAAATCGTTGGCGGCGGCAATTGCTAAATGTATAGCATCAAGAGTACGTAAAGCCGTATCGAAACGCGCAATCCACTCACGCGCTTGCTGATAATGAATTGGTTCTAATGGTATACGGGTATAGAAACCGCCGTCTAGGTGAATTTGAAATTGCTCGGCTATCTCTCTTGCTTGCTCTTGGGATATTTCCCTCATTCGCACTCTGCGAGATAATGCGGAAAACATTTCTACTAACTGACTCAACGCTGGTTGCTCTTCTATTGCCAGTAATTCGAGAATAGCAATACTGAGAGCTTCTGGCAAGTAGAAAAGAACGATAACACTGGTGTCTAAATAAATCAATAGCGTTCCTCTTGCCTTAGCTTAATTACTGTTTGACTCATTGGTTCACCCTTGACTTGAATAGAAGCACGAAATTTATCCATTTTGGCTAACCATTCCTCCTTTGTGAGTGGCGGAACTAATCTGGCTACTACTTTTCCATCCTGCCAGAGGCTCACCTCTTCTCCTTTTGCTACTTGTTCTAGGATAGCTTGGAGGTTTTGACTGGCTTCTTCAACGGTAATTTTAGACATTGTATCGGTGGTAATGCTACATCTTCAAGGGTACAGCAGGAGATATGGGTATGGAGGAGTGCGATCGCACAAATGGTTTTCACGTAAATCAAATGTAACAAAGAAACCCGGTTTCGCTCTTATTTAGCGGTTTTTTTTGTACCTCAGTATCGCGTAATGAATTTAACGTCTGCCAGCTTGAATCGCCGAATTTGCTATCTGCACAGTTTCTGCTTCTCGTCCGTTTTTAATGGATACTCGATAGAGAACTCCCTGATTTTGCCATTCGACTGAAGCTGTGCAATATGCACCGCACCCGTTGTGAAAAATGCCTCTTGTTCTCCCCGCTAATTGGATATTTTTAAATGTTCTGGTTGTACCTTGCATTGGGGTGATAAATTGTCCGCCTTTTTCGGCATCGATCGCACCCATATTGCAAGCTGTTGTTCCCTGACAATTGGGAGTATAATCGAAGAAAACGACGTAGTTATTTCTGGTTGCTTGGGTATTAAAATAAAATCTATCTGATGAGGGAATGCTGCTGGGAAGAAATATCGGCACTTGGGTTTTGTTTTTGATTTTGGCGAGGATTTGGCGAATGGGTACGGTGGTATTTGCTCGTTGGGCGATCGCATTTTGTGGGAGATAGAAATTAGCGGCTGCCATAGTAAGGGCAAGCGCAGAAGTGGGGATAAGTTTGTTGAGCATTTGTTTGGATTTAGTATAATATGTGGATAGGCTTTGCGGGCAGTAATGAGGTGCGATCGCTTACGAAATAGTATGCGATCGCACCTCAAAAGCAAAGAATGAAAAATTATCTATTATTTAGGGCATCTAGATATCCCTCTAAATCTTTTGTGCGCTGCTCTGTGACAGTTGCCAAACAATTACCGTAAATCATGGGAGCCATACTTCCCCCCTCAACTTCGCTTCGTTCAAACACACAACTGGCATCGCGAAACTTTATCCAAGCTTGCTGTGCGGCAACTAATTTTTGTTTTCGCGCTGCTGGTAACTTGGGAAGCAGTTGTTGGTAAACTTGATTTAATTTTCTATCTGCGTTTTGATAGGATATGCCAGCACAGGCATTCATTTCGCTTTGAGTTTGAGGGTTGTTGCAGTTAGGTTGTTGAGCTACCCGCACATCTGGTGTTTTAGGTGCTGCACCTACCACACTCAAGGCGATACTTAGCAAACCAATCGCAGATGCTACACTTACTATTGGCAATAAAGACTTTGACATGGCCTAATTTTAAGTTCGTGTAATTCTAATTCAGGACTCAATTTTGTGTTCTACAATCATCAAACCACCTTTGAATTTGCCATCCAATGTATATCCTTGACTTGTGCGTATACAATTATTTTCATCGCTCAGGACGATGGTTTCGATCCCAATTAGTACTCCAGTCGCTTTATCCCAAATCCGGAAAAGAATTGTGTTTTCGCTGTATTCTTCTGCCAGGGTAGCGAAGTTAGAAAAAGGAGGCTCTGAACTTTCAATTTTGATTGCGCCGACACCCGCCACAATTCCGACAAAATTTTGGGTGACAGTTTTACCGTCAGCATATTGATAAGTGTTGGTTTGGAACCATTGATTATCAATTATCTTCTTAGTGACAACACCTGTGAAACGTTCGATTTCTTGACCGTCTGCATCCAGGCGTATCCATTTTCCCTGCCAAACTCCGACGTGTTTGGAAAAGACTTTAAAATTCTCTAGCTGTGGCTGAGTGGCGGGATCGGAACTAGACATATAAATATCTGCTTTGCCAATGGCATCTTGTTTGCGCTAATCTCAATTTAGCGCCTAAGAAGACTTTGAGCTAGTCCCCGATCTGGTGAATAGGGAGGTTCTAGTTTGAGCGATGCAGAGGGCTGATGCGCGATCGCATTCTTTGATAGCTACAGATGACTGCTTCTATTCAACCGATCAATCTATTTGAGTACGAAACCCTAGCTGCCAAGCATCTATCTCAGATGGCGCTAGACTACTACGCCAGCGGTGCGTGGGACGAAATTACGCTGCGAGATAACCGTGCGGCATTTGAACGGTATAAACTGCGTCCCCGAATGCTGGTGGATGTGAGTCAGCGGGATTTAAGTACTACTGTACTGGGTCAAGCGCTGAAAATGCCAATTTTGGTTGCGCCGATGGCTTTTCAGTGTTTGGCACATCCAGAAGGAGAAATTGCTACTGCCAAAGCTGTGCGTCAGCTGGGTACAGTAATGGTGCTGAGTACCTTAGCAACAAAGAGTGTGGAGGAAGTTGGGAAAATAGATTGTCTGCGCTGGTTTCAACTATATGTGCATCGGGATAGGGGTTTGACAAAGGCACTGGTAGAACGAGCAAGCCAAGCTGGTTTTCAGGCGCTTTGCTTGACTGTGGATGCGCCTGTGTTGGGACGAAGAGAGAAAGATCGGCGCAATCAATTTGTTTTGCCATCGGGTATGGCATTGGCAAACCTTGATAATATAGCAGATTTAGAGATTTCTTTCAAAGCAGGTGAATCGGGTTTGTTTACCTATTTTTTAGAGCAGCTGAATCCAGCACTAACTTGGAAAGATTTAGAGTGGTTGCAATCAATTTCGCATCTACCTTTAGTAGTAAAAGGAATATTGCGAGGAGACGATGCCGATCGAGCAGTGGAATATGGAGCCAAAGCAGTAATTGTTTCCAATCATGGGGGGAGACAATTGGATGGATCGATCGCATCGATCGATGCTTTGAGTGAAGTTGTTGCTGCTGTCGGGGACAAAGTAGATGTACTTGTCGATGGGGGTATCCGTCGCGGCACAGATATTATTAAAGCGTTGGCTTTGGGTGCAAAAGCAGTATTGTTGGGACGCCCTGTCTTATGGGGATTAGCTGTTGGTGGAGAAGCTGGTGTTGGCCACGTCCTGGAACTGTTACGAGATGAACTGGATGTGGCAATGGCTTTGAGCGGTTGCCCTAAATTGCAGGATCTTGACCCCAGTTTAGTGGTGCGGTTATAGAGACGAGAAGCGCAAATGCTTATCCCACTTATACCGATCCGACATCACCCAAAATAGGAAATTTTGGTTTGGAAAAGCTCTTCATTTTAACTTTTGTGCTAAACTATATCATGACAGTTGAATTCGGTGCAGTGTTTGTTGTTGGTATGAAGAGAAATATTGACAGGAATCTCTCCGAATTTCAATGGTTACGTTCGTCTGATTTCGGAGATATTCCATGTCTATTTATGTAGGCAACCTATCCTACCAAGTTACTCAAGATGACCTAAGCAGAGTTTTTGCAGATTACGGCACAGTGAAGCGGGTTCAGATCCCCGTTGACCGCGAGACAGGTCGCTCTCGCGGATTTGGTTTTGTGGAAATGGCAACAGATGCTGAAGAAGCAGCTGCTATTGAAGCTCTTGATGGTGCTGAATGGATGGGTCGCGATCTAAAAGTTAATAAAGCAAAGCCTCGCGAAGAAAGAAAACCTTCTGCTGCTGGCTGGGGAAACAACAGTCGTGGCGACTCTCGGCGACGCTACTAAAGTGCTTCGAGTTCTTGAGCGGGAAAGCGGGTAAGCAGATAGGCGCAAAACAGAGGGGCAACCTCTACACTATATATGTCCGATCGTTGCTCCGTTACCGCGATCGCCGATTGGCAATTAGCAATCTTGCAGCCTACCAAAATAGAATGGTTTGACACTCTCCCGTTAAGCTGACGCTATAACGGGAGATTCTTGTTTCACAGAAGAACGCTTTTTAGTAGAATTACTAACGAGTCTTAGATCTTCTCCACAAGCTTGAAGTTCCGACTGCCCATCGGTATTTGTTGATAGAATTCTAATGCCTTCTTCCCTAATGTTTTTTGTTGCATTTGAGTCCCTATCATGGTGGGTTCCGCATTTTGGGCAAGTCCATTCCCTATCCTTTAAGGTAAGGGAATCATTCTTAAACTTGCAATAATTACAAAGCTTTGTACTAGGGAAAAATTTATCAACCTCTACAAGTGTTCCCCCAACTCTTTTCAATTTGGACGCTAAGAAATTTACCAGCATTCCAAATCCAGCATCTAAAACAGATTTCGCTAACTTGGTACGTGCGACGCCTTTTACACAAATGTCTTCTACTACAATGACTTGGTTTTCGTCAACTAATTTACGAGAGAGTTTATGTAGGAAATCAAGTCTAGTATTTGCTATTTTCTGATGAACCTTAGCTACTTTCTTAACCTGTTTTTTCCGATTATTAGAGCCAAGCTTTTTCCGAGATAATGATTGTTGTCTCCGCCTCAGTCGTTTGGCATATTTCCTAGTGGGTTTGATTGGATCGACTTTGTAAGTTGTCTCCCCATCAAACACTGTCACCAAGGAATTAAGACCTAAATCAATTCCCGAAATCTTACCATCTTCGATCGTTAGGGTATCTTCAACTTCCCACAAAATAGCGGCGAAATATTTATCTGTACTGTCTTTTGAGACGGTCACAGATTTAATTTCGCTCCCAAGCTTTTTTGAGATTACCGCTTTAACAACTCCCAACTTGGGAAGTTGGATACCGTTATTTTTTATTGAGCAGCCTGCTGGATATCTCAGGGATTGCTTTCTATGCTTACTTTTAAACTTCGGGAATCCAGCCCGATGTTCAAAGAAATTCTTAAGTGCTGCTTCTAGGTTTTTAAGTGATTGCTGCAATGCGGAAGATGACGCTTCTTTTAACCACAAGAAATTCTCATGTTTCTTCAGTTGCGTTAAATCTTTCGCCATATCGTAGTAGCTTAAACCTTTTCCTGTTTCTTGATATTGCGTGTTAGTCTTGTTTAGGTAATAGTTCCAAACAAAGCGGCAGCAGCCAAAGTTTTTAGCTAAGGCTATCTGCTGCTCTTTGTTCGGATACAATCTGACCTTCAAAGCTGTTAACATCGCGCTATCAATTGAGGATTAGTGACATTATAGCTTGGGCAAATATCATTGTCAAACTATATTGATTCGCTGCGTTCAATTTGGTTTGGCTGGTCGCAATTCATCTCCCGTCATAACGCAGTTTGACAGGAGATGAATTGCGACCTTGTGGTAAAACTGAGTTTGCTGTTATATCTTTATTAGTTGAACAGTCCTGTAGTTAGGATAGACTACAGGACTTTTTGAATTCGATCGCTAGGCAAATGGTTTAACTGCTAAGTCCCTCAAGGTGATTGTGAAATTCTGTCGCTGTTGTGTGGCAACAAAGGTAATCATAACTTCGCAGGCGACAGCAACTGTCAGGGTCACCAAATTACGCGCTAGGGGATAATCGCACACATCGTCGTTTGCGGGAGAGGGGACGCGGTAAAGTTCGTTCCAAATTACTTCGCCGTAATCTCCGCCTAATCCAACGTGAAGGCAAGGCAGTTTGGCAGTTTCGCAGTAGTCTTTTACAGCTTGACGGGCAACGCTATTATCAAAAGTATCGATAACTAAAAATGTGCCGTTCAGTAATTGTGCTGCATTGGCAGATGTTAATTCTTTTGATTGTGCCTCTGCATTCACTCCCAAGGCGCGGTAGAGTGAATTTGCCAGCATCTTCGCTTTGAAAGCACCGATATCGGAACGGTAGTATGGTTGGGTGGAAAGATTGTGTTCCTCGATACGATCGCGATCGATTACCTTCAGTTTACCAAAACCCGATCGCGCCAGACTTTCAGCAATATTTGCACCCAAAGCACCCGCGCCGCAGATGGTGACTGCAAAGTCGCGTATTTGTGCCATCACCTCAGATGTGCGATAGCGTTGTTCGTGAAAAAAAATAGACATAGAAAGTCAAAAGAAAGGGGCTAGGGAATAGGGGCTAGGGGCTAGGGGCTAGGGGAAGAGGGAAAAGGGAGGAATTTTGACTTTTGACTTTTGACTTTTCTCCCCACTCCCCCCTCTTCCCTAGTCCCTATTCCCTTCCATGACGCCAACGAGGGATTGTAAATCAAAGTCGCGATCGCGTCCGCTCAAACAAATGCCAGAACTAACAACAGTGAGGTCATTTTTGGAAATAGCAGAACTGTGAAATTCGCCATCAGCAGTAGTCCATTCAACTAACCAATGGTCGTTGCGATCGCGAAATTCCCGTAACTCGCCGCCGCCTTGTCGCAATGCTGAAATTAAACGTTTTTCATCGCGTTTTTGCTGCATCTGAGCGGCAAATTCCTTTGCCTGTTGCGCTACCAAATCGTAGATTGTACGCATTTCTGGGGTTACCCCTTTAAAGCGCAATTCTGCTGGCGAAATCACTTTTTTCAGTGCTTCTTTTAGTTGTTCCGGTACTAGGGGATCGGCACGGCGATCGCACTCATCGAACCACCACGAACCGCCATCCCAACGCGCAATTATCTGCTCAAAAGTTGCCCCATCATTAACTAAATGTACTGCTACAGGTTTGGCAATCCCAAAACGCTGTTTGGCATCAGATTCGTTAACTGGATAAGCTAACCAAGTTTTACCTCGCAAAACATAAGCTAACCGCAGACGCATCGGTTGTAAAAGCTTGAGATATTCCGCCATCTGCGGTAAATTGGGTTCGTCAATTACCTCAGCGATTTTTTCATCGACTGGCTGAAAAATACCCCATCCTTCAAAATTGTGCGGTTTGGGTGCAAAATTATAAATGATATGAGCAACTCTTGTTTTTACCGCTCCACCACGCACGCAGGGTGCGAGAAATTGGCGATCGCGCAACTGCATTTCTTGTGCAGAAATTTGGTTAAGGATTTTGCGGATATCTGCCACTGACTTTTACCTTGTAATTTAGAAATTGCTATTGACTTTTCAACAAAAATCTGAGCCTAAATACATCAGACATCTCCAAAAATTCTTGTGGGGTAGGCATCCTGCCTGCCTTTAAGATTCTTTTGGAGGAGAGGTCTAATAAACATCTCCAAAAATTCTTGTGGGGGAGGCATCCTGCCTGCCTTTAAGATTTTTTTGGAATAAATATCTATTAGACAAATCGATGCACAAATTCATAAATGAAATCAACCCTACCTTTGCGTAAAACTGCCGGATCTAATCTTTCAGTTGTGTTACAAGTCATTAAAACAACTAACTTTTGTTGTGCCTGGATACCGCCTTCTTCTATCACGCTTTGGTACAAAGTACCATCCAGCAAACTCAAAATATGTTCTGTTTTGTTATTATATTGAGCCGCCTCGCCACCTCGATCTTGAGCTAAGTTATCCGCTTCGTTAATAATCAGACAAATTCGCTCTAAGTAACTTGGCGGTACAAAATTTTCCACCGCATCGTGATCGAGGATAAAAATTACGTATCCCAGCGGCATTAAGATTTCTTTTGCCACTGCTTGAGTCCATGCGGTTTTACCTGTTCCCGGTTCTCCGTGTACGAGAACAGCTAACTGATTTTGGTCGAGGATTGCCTGCTGTATTTTATCGGTAAAACTTTGGATATCGGCGGGAAAACTTTTAATGGGAAACTGGCTGTGAATTTGCCCGACACGGCTTTTGTAGCCGCTCAGCATCACTGCCAAATTGTAAGTAGCTTTGTTAATTAAGGGCGCTAAATTATTAGACATTATGCTATAATATTTGCGTCCCTTTTCGTAAGTGTCTACTTGCAGCCAAACTTCATACTTAGACCAGTACGCATAAATTGTTCCTAATGTTTCCAGGCGATCCCAGTTAACAAAACGAGCTACTGGATAATAGTAATAGCGCTCCATATAATACTGGGTAATTACATCGGGACGACCCAATAAATCCAGTATTTTGAGGACAGTAATTTCTTGTAAGCGGTTGAGGACGTAATCAATGGGAATGCTGTCCCGGCTGACTGTTTGCGCGATCGGAGTTTCGGTATTCAGAACTTCTTTACATCGATAATTAGGGGCGAGGGGTTCGGGGGTGACGTAATTCCAAAATTCATCTACTTTGTATCGCGTATTTTCAGAAAAAACATTTAATAAATTAGCCCACCAGGTATATTCGTTGCGACCCATCGCATCGGCAATATCGCTAGCTACAGCTAGAGCCTTCTGACTTAGTTGCCAAGAATCCTGAGATAAAAGATGCCAGAAAAAATCCCAGTTGAACTGCCGGGATAAGGGTCTCCAACCAGATCCGAGTAAGCCTTTTGCTTGGGGATTTTGATTTACGGGAGCGTCGTCGTTGTTAAAATATCCTGACCCCATAATTTTAATTTGTCGATCCTGGTTTTCCTAATTTTAAATGAACTTTTTTGTCGATTTTTAGCACAAGTTTATGAGACATTTCCAAAAATTTGTGTGGGGTAGGCAGGATGCCTGCCGAGATATCTATTAGACAATAATTTTAGCTCCCTTTTCACGAAAATAAATTTCTAGTTGCGCGAGTAGTGGATCGATAGTTTTTTTCTGGATTGTATGGGGTGGTTTCCATTTTACCCATTTATAACCGCTGTGTTCGCTGAGTTCGATCTTGACTTTTTGTTTGAGCCATCCCAGAAATATCACCACTGTTTTGTTGACTGTTTCACCGTCATATCTTTCGGCGGATCTTAGGTAGGTAGTGGTGAAACGAAATTCGCGATCGAGTTCTAAATTGCTGGCGGCAATACCAGTTTCCTCATGCAATTCGCGGAGGGCGCAACTCCACTCATCTTCTCCAGGTTCCATATGACCTTTTGGCAAGTCATAGCGATGGGGTTTCTGCATGAGCAAAAAACTTAACTGGGGTTCAGTACGCATAACAATTATGCCGCAGGATTTGATTTGTTGCATAGTTGCACTCACTCAATTATATCTGCTTGAGATATGCGGGCGGAACATTATCCACTAACCAAACTCCATTATCAGAACAGTAAAATTCGTAACCATCCCGGTGCATTCGGGTAGCGTCTACTGCAAAAACGACTGGGTTTCCGTGCCGTTTGCCCACTGCTTTTGCTGTAGCAATATCTGTCGATAGATGGACGTGGTGTCGTGACATTTTGTTAAGCCCGTTTTCCAGAATGGACTCGACGGCGCGATGTCCTGTACCGTGGTATAGCACATTTGGAGGAAGAGTGGGTTCTAATTGCAAATCGATTTCGACACTATGCCCTTGGTTAGCCCGAATTAAAGTGCCTGTGGTGTCGAAGGAAAACCGTTTTTTATTGTTTTTGGCGACTACTTCATTCAACTGGTCGGGGGAGATGGGAAAGTTGTGCTTTGCAGAAGCGGCTAGTAGTTCATTTACGGAAACCCAACCTCCTTCTGCAAGTTTGAGGCCAATTTCTTCGGGAGTGTGACGTAGGTATTTGCTCAGATATTTGCTGATTTTAACTAGACGAGAATCGTTCATAAGCCAGTCATTTTATTTTACATTACCAGTTTGACAAGAGGTAAAGCCTCCACTGTACCGAGATATAATACTAAGAAGGCCAATCATTTTCCAGGTATCGCTTGATTAAACTTGCGTGTGATAAAGGCTTTGATAAATTATCTAGATCGCAGTTAGTTTCGTAGTCTAATAATAATAATGTCTTGTCTGCACTAAGCTGTTGAATTTGAGAGAGAAAGTTCTGAAGGCAATTTTCCAACACCCATTTATATGAGGGTAGATAGATGGCGCGACGCGCTTCTGCGTAAGATAACAATCGCTCTCCTGTTAATCCAGCCCGATGACCCAGCACTTTTCCGTGAGTGCGTTGGGTGCGCTTGATACCTTTCATGTTAGTTATCATCAGTTTGCTAGGGTCTACATCGGCTGACTCGAAAACTTTTAAGCCTTGCCAGATGCCTTCGACTGTCATGCTAAAGTATCCAGGCGAAAAGGGAACGGGAATGTTACCGTGAGGATAAAATGGGCTGAATCGAATCCAAGGTTCCGAACCGCGAGAGGTAACGTCAATAATAGTAGCTTCTCCATAGTGTTTGCGTAAGTTATCGATCGAGGTGCGGCGACTTTTCACAATTACTGGCATAGTTTGTGCGGCTATCTCCCCATCGCTCAAAGACGCGCAAGTGTTTGTTTTATAGTGTACTACAATTCAGGGAGAAAAGATTTGCGATCGCAGTTCGATGGAAGTGCAGCCCAGAAACCCGGTTTCTTCGTAGCGCCGGAAAGCACCCACAAGCCCTTGCTACATATCGTTCATATTTTGACTTGTAAAGAATCTTGAAGAATTGCGATCGCTTCTCGTGCGTAACGAACGGTACGGGCTAGATTTCTGGCATTTTCGGGAGTCAGCGCGTAATCGCCGGAGTGGGTAACTGCGTGACGTAAAGATTCCACCTCTTTCAGTTTTTTTCTAGCAGCAGTTTTGTTTGGGAACGCACCGAGATTAAGGGCTGCATCTCGCTTATCGCAAAATTCGGTAACGCTGGCTTTATCCATTGCCATATTGTCGTTTTTCCACGCAATCCATCTCTGTTCAATTATAGTCGATCGACTCTCAGAAAGAGTTGCCAGCCATTCGTTTTCGTCTGGATATTTTTGTCGCAACCACTCTGCTAAAAGTAGTTCGACGCAAGTAATTAATGCGAATAGTACGGGACGGACGGCGAATTTTTGCAAGTCGCTGAGAGTGACAATTCCAACGATGCGTTTGCCATGAAGGATGAAGCGGAAAGGTTGATTGTCGGCATCTTCGATAAAGGAAAGCAGACTGGCGTTAGCGGAAATGATGATTGATTCATCGATTTTTTGCATGACTTCGCCTACGGATATTTCCACCCGATCGAGGCTGGAAGTTTGGCGATGGAAAACGCCGATGATGTTGTCGCGATCGTTAACTGGAATATAATCAAATTCTTCTAATTCAGGATTTGCCAAAACTGATTCTACTGTTTCATTTATATGGCAGTTTTTGAGGTCAAATGTGGCAATTAGGGCGATGTGCATCCCCACTTCTAGGGCAGAAAGTGCTTGATTTACACCTCCAGCTAAGGGGAAACTAGCCCAAGGTTTTACAGTCATCTTTCTTCACTCCCTTATTTGCATAATTTGAAATATTTTTACATTGTTTATGGGGTGCGTTTAACGCACCCTAAGCTACTAATGCAATTCCGTACCTTCTTGACGAAGCAGGTAGCGATCGCTTATCAGTTTCAGCACTACTCGACCGATTTCTGGATGCGTTCTTTCGAGCGTTGGTTGCACGATAACGCCTTCCATCATGCTATTAGGATTTAGTACGCTATTGGCATTATTAAACTGAGATATTGCTTCCCAACTGTAAGCACCAATATAAAGTACAGGTACTCTCGGCAGATTAAATTCTTGGCAAAACGCTACGAAGTCGGGATAATTTAGGAATTTCCCTTCTGTCCGAACAGCAAATATAACTATTCCAATTTTACCATCTTTCAAACCATACTTGATATCCTGCACGCCGTAAATTTCTCCAAAAACTTGCGTATTTTTGGGGAATTTATGGAGGATGGGGTTATCGTTGTACGCCCGCACATAAACCAGAGTTTTGTTATTTTCGTTGTTTTTCCAAAAGTAATGGTGACTGCCAATGTGAGTTATACCTTCAGCATCTACTAAAACGCTGAAATTCGTTCCGTGAACTTTCTCGGTGACAACAACTTCTTCGCCATCAAAGAGAATATCTCGGTAGCGCTTCAGGTTTTCGGGACTGGGGAATTTGTATTGACCGATCGCAGTTTCCATATCCCCGTTCATCGTTTGGGGAATGGGGTATTCGTACTTGGTTACGCCGAAATGTTCCGTGCAGTCGTCCCCAACATTTCCCGCAAAGTTATCGCCAACTGGAATGAGCAAACCTTCAGAGAAAATTCCCCGCAGTTTGGCCGCCCGCAGTTTTTTAGAATAGTAAGGACGAATCCCGAATTCATCTAGAAAGCGATCGGGGATAACGCTGTCGATCGGAAAGTAAAATGCTAAATCGCCTGGTTTAAAATTTCCCTTGGCGGCGATCACCTGATACGCCATCCCTTCAATAGTGGCGATGTCTAGTCGGTCTGCATTGGGATGAGGTAATACATTGTTGATTTTGACAACTTCTACTTTAAAAATGCTCATGGGATATGCCGAATACGAGTTTTTAAACTTTTGCGGAAAAACTTAATATTTAGCTTTGGCAATTTCTTACCCTTTGTTTGAACAGAATACTGTTCTACGAGTTGCTGCTGGACAGCTAGGGCGATCGCCTTGTAAACCGATCGCATATCAGTCATAACGTTACCTCCAAAAATAAAAAATTGTTTAAATTATTTTTCTGATTAGGGTGGCCGAGGGGTAAAGCACCACAGGGAGGGATTGCCTACGTGACTTGGTTTCGATAAAGTATTCCTTAATTGCGAGCGCGACTCAGTATAAAAAATCGACATTATAAAATCATGCAAACTTTCTCGTCTCCGCAACATCCTGGGTCAATAACATCCGTCGATAATGGGACGGCTTGTGCGGAATGCGACTCAGGCGATCTGTCATCATTACCACGACGCAGACCTCCTACTAGCGGAGAATCTGGGTCATCGGATGGGGGAAAATCATTTATGCAGCCTCGAAAACAGTTTATTAATTTGATGGAGGAGTTGGTACTCAAAGAGGCGATCGCGCAGATAGAGGAATTTGAAGCTACTAGCGACTGTTTGCTGGATATCGGCGACATCGCAGCTTATGCCCTCAATCGCTTGCCGCCGTTGTATGCTACGACAGACGAAGGTGCAGACTATCAACGCCAACGTGCGGAGGAAGAACTTCAGGAGACGATCGCCCAGAGGGTAAGTGAGGCGATTTCCCGTTACTTAGAACAACCAGAAACTTTGTTAAAAGGGCAACCTTTGGGCAAGAGTTCTCCCAAAGAACTTTTCAAGCAAATTAGTACTTTGCTGGAGGCTAACTTGCACAGATTTGAACAAGACGATGGCGATTTAGGATAAGTAATATAAGCATTGCTGACCAAATTTAACTACCTGCTAAGGCGATCGGCCATGCGGGTAGTTTCTGGCAAACGATATTTGGCAGCACAACGCAAAACATAATCGATCGCACTCGGCAAACTCACGCGATGTCCGCCAGAAACATACATTGGTTTTACTCCTTTTTGCGTCCGCAAAACAGCACCAATCGTTTCGCCATTATCAATTAAAGGTTGCCAACTGCCTCGTTCCAAGGGTAATTCAGCGTGTTTGCCAATCAGTAAAGTTTTCGCTGCACCAATTGTCGGTATTTCTGTTAGTACCCCCAGATGACACGCCAAACCAAAACGATGCGGATGGGCGATACCTTGTCCGTCGCATAAGATTAGATCGGGTGCGATGCTGAGTTTTGCCAAGGCATCTAATACTGCGGGAACTTCTCGGAAAGATAGAAATCCCGGTACGTAGGGAAAGGAGGTGGGACGAGTTGCGATCGCGCTATCTTTTACTTGCAAATCGGGAAAACTCAGCACCACTACAGCCGCCCGCGTGATGCTGTCACCTTCGATGTAAGCTGCATCGACGCCAGCAACATATTTTACCGTACCGAAATCATCAGTTGTGATGACCTGTTTTCGTAGTTGTTGCTGGATGGCGATCGCTTCTTCCGCGTTGTTTGGCCAACCGCGTTCTTGATGAACTTTCATGTTTATTTACTGGATTTAAAAAAGAATTGATGTTGACAGTTAGAATTCCCACAATTACAATCTAAACCTCCGGTTTCAATCTAAAATTTGTTATATTTGGATACTTTTCGGCAGATTTGTTTCTGGGTTTATCTCGCCCACAAACTTCTCGCCGTAGTAAGCTGCTTCCACTGTAATTTTACCAACAATGTGACGGTTAAATTCTGCCAATTGTTCCGCTGGCACCCATAGTTCTTGATGAATGCTACTACCGACAACACGAACAGCAAACTTGTTAGCGTAGTCGTCTTCCACCTCAAATTTAGTAACAAATCCAGCGAAACTATTACTTTGTGTATTCCAGTCTCGCGCAATTTGTTCGGCATACTCAAAATTGAGGACTGGATAAAAGATAGGCTGTTCGGGCAGTCGGGGTGGAAAAGCTTTAAATTCAGATTGCGCGATTAGTTCGAGTTCTTTTAATCCGACTGGACGGTAGAGTAGCATTGTTTTTATCTAACTTCATCCTTCTTCTGACTGTTGGCGCTTAGCTTGAGATTTTAACATCCGCTCTTTTAATTTGGCATTTTTAGCTGCAACTTCTGGGTTTCCTTCATACCAAGGAGGAATATCATCGTAATCTGGGATACCGTCATCAATCAAATATCGCGAATTTGAATTTTTTGGATAACCCGCAACAACTCCACCCGCACAAATAACAAATAAAGCATTTTCTTTATCTGCCTTCAGCGCTCTTTTAGCTGATGGAGAAATTCGCACGCAATCACCCCGCTCAATTGGTATTAGTTCTCCATCAATCAGAATCGTTCCCTGTCCTTGAACTACGATATAAACTTCTTCTTGCTCTGCATGGCTGTGGGTAAAAGTGTAGCCTTCATCAGGTGGTAAATGAATAAAACCAAGCCCCACAGCCTGGAGATTTAGCTGTTTGTAAGGATTGGTTAAAAAGGGTAAGCTATCAAAATCGAAGTGAGCTTTGGTAAAAGGGTTAATGTTTGTATTTTCGCTCATTTTTATAAAAATAATAGTTGAGTAGCAAAGTTATGGAATTGCGATCGCACCTAAAAATCAACCCTTGGTGTAGCGTACCCCAGAAACCCGGTTTCTTCGAGAAACCGGGTTTCTATGTACTTAAAAATCCAAGAAACCTCGCTTTCCCAAACGTGCGATCGCAGCAGCAGCTTGCAGTCGGGGACAAGCCAAACTATCGGCTACCTGAGTGCTATCCACATTGCCTAGATTCAAGACAGTTTCTAACACCTGTCGATCGAATTCCAAATCGCGGAATTCATCTTTGAGCATAGCAACCATCTTACTAATCACATCCTTAGCGCTGCTAGCGGATGCACACTGACCGCCAGTAGCAGTTGCGATCGCACCGAACGCCTGCGTAGTAAACCCATCGCCACCCATGCACAAAGCATGAACCGTCACCTGCTGATTTTCCGCAGCTGCGGCGACCGACCGCACATCCAAACCGCTAGGACAACCATTTGGCCACGCATCGCCGTTTCCGCCACGTTGTTGTGTGGGAAGCATTTCTTGCAACCACTTAGCAAAACCGTGCGGTGGCGCATCCCCAACCAGTAGGATAAAACGGCAGCTGTGAGAACGCCATTTCATCTGCACGCAAGCATCGCGGACACCGCTATAAACCGCTTCCGGGCCATCACCACCGCCATCAGCCTTTAGCTGGTTAATTGCCTTCTGCATCTCCGTCAAATTAGCAGTCAGCGGATAGACACGAGTTACAAAAGAATTGTCTTGTGGTGGGTGGTCGCGGTATTCCACCAAACCTACTTGTAAGTCGATACCGCTATCAGCTTTCAGCAAGCTAATCGTATCGAGTAACTGTTGCTTTGCTGCTTGGATAAACGAACCCATACTGCCAGTTGTATCGACAACAAAGCACAGGTCAACAAAGTTAAAAGCTTTTTTCATAGTTTCTCCTTTTTCTGGTGTTGGGAATAAGTAATCGGTAATTTTATTTCCTCTTACCCATTCCCAATTGCCAATTAACCGACTTTATTTGTCATCCCGTACTGGCAGGGGTGTATCCAGAATTTCCATCAGCAATTCCAGACGAGATCTGCGAGACAGCAAAGGCACTAAGTTTGGCAACGAGTAGTAATCTCCCGCGAAGGTGAAGGTTTCAAAAGTTACCTTATTTTGCTGTAGTTGATGCTCTAAATAGCTGTTGTGCTGACCGACTTTCACCAGAACTACATTCGGAATAACTTTCAATTCTTCGCAGTAGCGGGGATAAACGGTGCTGAAGTAAGGAGCGGCGTTTTCGTTTTCATCAGTTACGATGATAATCTGTTCGATCGCTTGTCGTTTCAGTCGCATTATTTCCAACGCCGCACCGATGCTGGTACTGCCATTTGGGAAAATATGCCGAAAAGCTTTTTCCCAATCTGAGAGGTTTTTACCCTGTGCTTGAATTGGGTAAGCGATCGCATCGAAAGCATAAACAAACAAATCTGCTTCTGCGATCGCAGATACGATCGCCGCAATTTGCTTGCCAACTTCCAACGCCTCCGTCATACTCGCGCTTTTATCCACCAGCAAAGCAGTAGTTTTGGTAATTTTACCGCGCTGCTTCACCTGCACATCGACAATTTGCTCCAACTTAGTAGCTGTTGCTTCATCAACAACTGCTACTTCGCTTGCTTTCATCGCCTTAAATGCCGATACCCGGTCAGATTTTGCCGCCGCTTCCAGTTTCTCATCAATTAGCGCTTTCACTTCCGGGTGATCCATTGCACCGCGTTCTTTCAGCGATTTGAGGTTATTAATTACCTCTTGCGGCGACATGGAATTAATCAGCGCTACCACCACAGTTGGCGTTAGTTGTTTCACCGCACCAACAGCAACAGTGTAAGGTATATTGTGTTCGACAATTAGCGCTGCTTGTTCTGCGGGAGATGGTACTTTTGCTAATTGCTTGAGCATGAAAGCGAGGCTATTTTCTGGCGGTTTATCCTTAAATAGTACTGCATCAGCGCGATCGCTTGGCTTAATGTGCAATGTAGCGTACAAGTGCTTCATCGCCTTACGTCCCCGCAACGCAGCGCGATCGAAAAATTGTGGATTCTTTTCCCGCGCCTTCAGATAGCGAGTCACAGCTGTGCGTGCGGAACGAGGTACTTTTCCGCGATGCTGCTTCATAAAATCGACAATTCGCGATACTTCGTAAGGCGGAAACTCTTGCAACATCACAAAACCTGCATCGCGATGTTCATTGACATTGCTAGTCAGCAAATTGCCAACAAACACTTCTTTATGATCGCGCACATCGCCATTTCGCTGATACCAAGCTGCCAAATGTCCGTAAAAAATCGGGTCGAGTTCGATAATTAACTTGTGAATTTCCGATACTTGTTCCAGCTTGCGGTGAGGTGTAGTCAGCAAGCTGTTTAGCATTTCCAAACGCAAATCTCGTTCTGTTGTATTCATTGGCACTACCTCCTATAAATTAATGATTGTTTAGGAGGCAATTGTCGCCGACAAAAATAGTGAAAAATCACCGCGCAAGTCGAAAAAGCTTTTTTGTACCTACTCGCTTATTGGTCAAGTATGTAAGGCTTTCCCAGTTGGGACGCGGCGACAACTGCCATTATAACGGATTTTTGAAATCTTTCAGCATTCTCTCTCAGCTTCTTAGCCCGCCCGGAAATCAATTTCCGGCGTCATAGCTAAAGTTCTCTAAAGAGAACTAAAAAGCCGAATTTAATTCCCAGTCCACTTAAGTGGACTTTCGCTATTAGCCAGGGAATTGATTCCCTGGCGGGCTATTAGCTAGGGAACCAATTTCTGGGGGCTGACAGGTTTTAAGTCTGGTTCAAGCCAGTTTTGACGAGCTTCAGAAGACATCAGGCGATCGCGACTGTAATATTGTAGCGGCAGATGCTTGTTTCCATAAATCTCGATAAGTTTGTTAGCAAGATCTACTATTGCTAAAGAAGCACCTTCAGCATCAAGAAATCGACTCACAATCCGAATCCAAAAGAGAGTGATGGTTTCGTGATAGCCGCCTATTTCTGTATTGGCAATACCAGCAGCAGCGTTATACCGCTGAATGCCAGTCCGAATGCAATGTATTGCTGCTATGTCCGAGTAATAAAATAGATACCAAAGTGCGACAGTTAAATGTGCCTGATGAGTCCATTTGCTTCGCGGTAGCTTACACTCCTTGAAGGCGCGGATCAGATTTTCTATCTCACCCAGCGTTTTGTATGTTGCAATTTCAGCAATCATATTGAGCCTTATTTGACAGAAACTTTTGCACCGACAGATTCTAATTGACGCTTGATATCTTCAGCATCGGGGAGTGCGATCGCACTTTTCACCTCTTGCGGTACTGACTCGACAAAATCTTTCGCTTCCTTCAAACCCAAACCTGTCAGTTCCCGCACCACTTTAAGAATGGCAATTTTCTTATCGGTGGGTACTTCCTCCAAAACTACATCAAATGTTTTGAATTCCGGTTCGTGCGGCGGAAATATATCGATGATTGGAGGAATATAGATACCTTTACGAGCCGAAGCATCAACATCGAAGGTAGCCTCAATCTGCTTAACCAGTTCGGCAGTTTCCCACAAATTCAGAGATTTTAATTGTGCCAAAATATCAATAGTTTTGGCAGACATGGCTACCTCCGCTAAAAAATAAACGAATTTTGAAAATTAGCACTTCGCGCAAGTTGAGAAAGCTGTTTGTTCATACACAGGATTTGAACCTGCAATAACCTGATTTTCAGTCAAGCGCCTGTACCAATTCGGCTAGTATGTAAGCTTTCCCAGTTAGGGCGCGAAGTGAAAAATTTAACGCAAAGAAACCCGGTTTCTATGAAAATTCGTGAGTTTCGCAGCTAAAAGTCTACCAAGAAACCGGGTTTATAGTCCTTTCGTGCGGAAGTCTGTTTAATTTTTAGCAAGCTTCTGCAAGATAAACTTAATTTCCTGCTTCCCACACTGCTGCTTGCTAACAGCATAAACTTCCCTACCGTACTCCAGCCTTGCTACACAAGGGCGAATAGCAGTTTTGAGTAGAACATCTGTAGGTTTCTCCATTGGTGGAATATCTTGCAGAGTCACGAAATACCACAAATCGTCTAATTTCCGGTATTGATGATAGGCATCTATGATGATCAGATCATCTCTGTTGTTGTGACCCTTGTTGATATTCTTATCTGGTCTTCTCTTCGCTAAGCAGAGAATTCCCGTTTCTGGATGAACGTAAAGCTCTTCTCGCCAATCACCAATCGGACGCCTTTCTGAGTAATAAGAGAAGCTCTTTTTACGGTAAGGAACTCCATCAATTAACTCAACATCTCGTTCCACAAACTGCCACACATGACCCAGGAGATGTTGGCCGATTAGGGTTCTCATTTCAATTTGCTGGCATAATTCTTTATAGACAGCATCCCAAGGCTGGCCTACTTTAGAACGCAACCAGCGACGCAATGGCCCCAAATGGTCTGAGAAGTGCTTTGTGTGTTTCCTTATCTTGATTAAATAAGGAGATAACAAGCCATCTTCAGTAGCTTCTTGAGTGATTTTTTCGAGAGCTTTCTTGTAGCCTGTTAGCTTCTTTGCGCTTATCCTCATCCCTCCACGAGGGCGTTCGATGACGATTTCACCTAAGCGATGTTCGCTCATTAATCAACCTGTTGTCTTGATGTAATTTAGTAGATTGAAAGATAGTTGTTGAAAGTTTTATTTGATTGATACAGTATATTAAAAGCATTTTTTCCTCCTTTTTTCATTATTCTTAATGGTAAAAATGCTCCGCACAAGTTGAGAAAGCTGTTTGTTCATACGCGGGATTTGAACCCGCGAACCCTTATCGGGGGTTGCTTGATTATGAGTCAAGTGCCTTAAACCACTAGGCAAGTATGTAAGCTTTCTCCATTAGGGCGCGGAGTAGATTTTGCAAAGTTTCAAAATAATGGGATTCCCGCGCAAGTCAGAAAAGCTATTTTTTTCTGAGCTACTCCCCCAAAATTTAAAGTGGAGGAGAAAGGAATCGAACCTTTGACACTTCGATTTGCGATCGAATGCTCTAACCAGTTTGTAAGCTTCATAAGTTAGGACGCGGGAAAAATTTTTTAAGGTTGCTTCGCACAAGTTGAAAAAGCGAGGACACAACAGTCGCTCTTACCAGTTTTACCTGGCAGTGGGCACGCGCTCCGCATCTCAAAGAGACTAGGATTGCTGTCACTTGTTCGATCGCTCGAATTTCGCTACATTATGACCCTTATAGTTAGGAAGAGTGTGTAAGCTTTTTCGATCGGGGTGCGAAGCAGGAATTGCTACTTTTACAAATGGTAAGTTCCGCGCAAGTCGGCAAGGCTTTTGCCACTTCGATCGCTCTACCCCTGAGCTACAACCCCTCGAACGGGGTTGGTAGGATTTGAACCTACGACCAGTCGATTAACTTGTGTGTATGCTTTGCTGGTGAGGGCGCGGAACATAAAACATAATGGCAATCAGCCGATAAACATAATAATTTATGGCAGTTAAAAACACTTCGCGCAAGTTAAAAAAGCTGTTGATTCATACGCAGGATTCGCACCTGCTACCAATCGGTGGATAGCCGAATGCTCTACTAATGAGCTAGTATGTAAGCTTTCTAAATGAGGGCGCGAAGTGAATTTCAACTACCTTTTTATCTATCCCGCACAAGTCAACAAAGCGTTGAACATTAGCGCTCTATCCGTTGAGCTACTCCCCCATTAGCGGGGAAGGTAGGAATCGAACCTACAACCTCTGGTTCCGAAAACCAGATGTATGTACGCTTCACTCGTTAGGGCGCGGGATAGAATTTTGGATTTTGGATTTTGGATTAATTGCTGAATTCAAAACCCCAATTTTTTAAAGTTGTTCCGCACAAGTTAGAAAAGCTTTTAACAACTTCTAGTGCGTTTACCATTTCGCCATAAAGACCGAGGTCTTTAGTGGGAGTCGAACCCACAATCCTTGCGGAGCCAGATCCTAATGTGTGTATGGCTTTTCATGTCGGGGTACGGAACAACAGCTTGTTATTAACCGTAAACAGCTTCTGGACGTACAATCAAATCGCCGCTGGGTCTGCGATCGACAACATAAGACTGCAATCGATCTTGACTGACATCAAAATGCTGTGCGAGGCGTTGCTTGATGGCGGTATCGCTCATACCCGTTGTCACACCCAGTTGAGGTTCGGCGATATCATAAGAACGTCCTTCAAAGCGAATGTGAACCATCTCGCACCTCCTTTTTCGATTTTAAATTTTCGATTTTAGATTTTGGATTTGTAACTCTTTTTGTTGAAAAAGCTGCGCGGTTTGTTGATGAACGTTTACCCAAAAATCGGTTGATGATTTTACAGCAAAAAGCGCCGCTCTAAATGATAGTCCTGTCTAACTCGGCGGATTGACTCAGTAACTTTCGTATGTCTGAGTCTTGTAGAACTTTCTCGTTCTGATTCCCGTTCAGACGGACTGGAAGTAATCTCAGGTCGCCTGTTTTTTGACTCGGAATGAGTTCTAGGCTGACCGAAGATTTTGGTGTAAAGTAACAACATCACAGAATAGTCTTGTTACCAAGACTCCTGAATGAACGTCCGTTGAAATTGCCAGTTGATTATTCAATTGTCAAGGTTCAGTAGGGCATTCCAAGGAGAGGCGTTAACCTCTCTCTTGCTTGCCACAATTTAATACTACACAAATACTACAATAGTGTCAAGGGGTTGGAAAAAATTTTTTCAGGTCACATCCTTAACGTAAGTAATCCAGTTGTAAAGCTTCTCAAAGCCAACCGATTCGTAAAGTCGCAGAGCGTTGTTGGGATTTTGGGTATCGACGCCAAGTTTTGCCGTTTCCATACCCGCAGCTTTCAACTTGTGCATTCCCGAAAGCAACATCGATCGCGCTAGCCCCATCTTGCGGAAACCGCGCCGCGTACCGAGTGCTGCAATCCAACCTTCTTTGCATCCGCTACGTTCGTTATCCCCTGGATAAATAGCGCAGAAGGAAAAAGCTGCAAATGTGCGATCGGGCGCTAATGCAACCAAATCCAATTCGGGCTTGTAATCAGGTGTAGTCAGCATATATTTAGCCCGATCGAGCGTTAAATCGTGGTGATTCCAGTGATCGATAAAGGTTTGGTTGAACATCTCCACCCAAGCTTCCGTGTCTTGATGACCCGCATCGCGGAGAGTAAAACCTGCTGGAAATTGCGGTTCTGGAATTGGTTCGGCGAGACTGCGCTGCATAGTGAAGAAGTAGCGATCGACCGTGAAACGGTTATTTTCCGCTACTGTGATGTAGTACGGTTTGTCATCGCGAGCAGAACAGCGCAATTCTACTTGCACGTTGCGATCGCGTGCAACTTCCCGCATCCTCTCCTCACCCCAAGCAATAATCTGCCTTTCCAGATCCTTCCCGCGATTATAAGGATGAACGCAATACCACAACCAACCATCAATTATTTCGCCTGATTCCGGTATCCCTAACTGACCGAATCCAATTAAATTACCATCCGCATCTTCCCAAAGTCTGATATCCCGTGCTTTATCGATTGATGGGTTGTCAAAATCAGTGCGAAGTTCCGATACTGACGTACCATATTCTAGGCGATCGACCTCTTCGCAAGTATTGATTAGGTGTGCGATCGCTTCCAAGTCAGATTCGATCGCCAACGGGCGCATCGTCAAAGTAAACATAAAAAATTGTCTTGAATACTACTCTATACTACAATTGTAATAGAGATGAAACCTCACCCAATAGGGTGAGCGATCGAGGTAAATCTAGATCCCCGACTTCTTCAAGAAGTCGGGGATCTGAACAAGCGATCGAGATTGATTAAAATAGGAGATTAAATAGCGATCGCTCCCTTCAACAAACCAAATCAGAATGTGAGTATCAATTAGATATTTCATGGCAGCATATAATCTTCAAATCCCGGAGGCGTTTCATCAAAATCCTCTGCCACATAAGTAAAAATACCCTTGCCACAGCCAAATTGACGAGGTTGGACTGCGAGAGCATTTTCAGAAAAATTTTCTTTCATTTTTTGGATTTCATTTAAGGCTTCAGCATCTTTTAATGACAAAATCCATTCGATTAATTCTAATTTAAGAAATTCAGTATTCATGGCACGGAGTCATCGATTAAACAACCATTTCATATTTTTATATCTCTTGGTCAAGTTGACTGGCTTTCAGCCTTCTTTATCAACCGCACAAAAACGTGTATAGTTGCAAGATAATAATAGAATATCCAATTGTACCAAATATCTTTGTCATAATCCTGTTTTTGCTTATTATTGTGGTGTCGTATCCCACAGTTATTCGCGATATCATATGTGTTTTGAGTGAATTTATATAAATATTGCTCATCTGGGTTATATTTTTCCGCTAACTCTTTGATTTTAGGTCGCAGGAATTCAAGGACATCAGCCAAATCTCGAATTGCATCATGTTTTTCATCTAAAGACGAGCGATAGCTTCTAAACTTTTTGATTGCAGATTCCACTCGCTGCTCAACGTTATCGTGATCGTATATGGGTAAATTTTCAACAAATAGATTTTCTAAGCCATTTTCTGGCAATTCTAAAATTTCGCCATTTTCTGAGAGTTCATAGCCTTCCTTATAGTCACATAATATTTGATTAACTTGCTCTCTGAACTCTTGCTGACCAGTATTCTTATCAAAAGTATTGTAGTGCATTCCACAATCGTTAAACCTATGGTAACGTCCATTAATTGGCTTAGAGATATGCTCGTAAATAAACTCGATAACATCGAATAAATCGTCTTCTGAATAAGCTTCACATTTATTCTGTATTGGCCAAAGATCGGGTTTCCTAATCAAACGAAACATTTGCACTTCTATGTCCGAACCTAACTTGCCTTGAACCCGTCCATAATCTACGCAGTCGTAACCAAACGCTTCTTGAAAATAATCATCGTTTAGAAATCGTAAATAGAGATCGCGAAAAAGCCTACGAAGGGTAGTCAGGTCGTAACGACTCTCATTTGGATTTTTACCAGTACGT
This sequence comes from Aerosakkonema funiforme FACHB-1375, assembly GCF_014696265.1. Taxonomy (GTDB): domain Bacteria; phylum Cyanobacteriota; class Cyanobacteriia; order Cyanobacteriales; family Aerosakkonemataceae; genus Aerosakkonema; species Aerosakkonema funiforme_A. The sequence continues at coordinate 24,642 of NZ_JACJPW010000041.1, forward strand.
GCAGAATAATATTTTCGGCTATTCATAACTACTTTCATTCACCTTAAAATTATAATACAAAACTATAAACAATGCCTGCCCACCGAACTCGATAGACAACAGTATTAGACTCAGACATTTGGCAAATTCGATTCAGGATATCGTCAACACAATCGAAAAGATCGTCGCCAAGTCCGGGCTGCTGACTCTCGTACCAATTGTACGCCTCATTTAGTTCTTCACGAACTTCTGGACGAAATACCAGTACATAATTCATGGTCGTTTTCTGATTGAGGCTTTAATCTCATCCCATGTCAATACGTTATCGGGATTAGTTTCGTAATCGGCAATACGGCGATCGATCTCTTGCTGTTGCGCTTCGGTCAGGTTGGGGTAAGCTTGTTCTGCTGCAATACTATCCCAAATTGCTTGCACAAGATCGATCCGATCTTCAATACTTAGGGTTGTAATCTCCTTCAAAGTGGCTGTGATGTCCATACAACAAACCTACATAAAAGAGTGGGTGACTAAATAAACCTAAATATATAAGATAGCATTTTACCCATTAAATTGAACACTGTAATAACAATACGACTTAACACACCTCTATTACCCTATATAGCGATCGCTTCCCTTTCTACCTCTGCTTTATCAGCACAGCGTCTCGCTTTTGGGCTTCTGTTGGTCAATTATACACAATTTTTTAATGCTTCAATATCTGCACCAACAATTTTCTCTAAATTTCTCGTAATCTTTTCAATATCCCAATTCCACCAGGCAATTTCCAGTAAAACATCGATTATTTCATCAGAAAAGCGTTGTCGGATTACCTTAGCTGGATTCCCTCCAACAATGGTGTAAGGTTTAACATCTTTAGTAACTACAGACTTAGCGCCAATAATTGCTCCATCGCCAACTTTTACCCCAGGCATAATCGTTGCTTCATATCCAATCCACACATCATTCCCAATTACAGTATCACCTTTAAAAGGTAATTCATTAGACTCAGGTGTAACGCGCTCCCAACCATTACCAAAAATATAAAATGGATAGGTGGAAAACCCCGACATTCCGTGATTTGCACCATTCATAATGAATTTTACATTTCTGGCTATAGCGCAGAACTTGCCGATGATTAACTTGTCACCGATAAAGGGATAGTGATAAAGGACATTCCGCTCGAAATTTTCCGAATCTTCTGGATCGTCGTAATAAGTGTAGTCGCCAATAATAATGTTAGGATTTGAAACGATATTTTTAATAAAACAAACTTGCGGAAACCCCTGCATTGGATGTAAAGTTTTCGGATCGGGATATGGCATTGCAACACCTCAGACGTGAGTGATGAACTTATTAATTTAGGAGCGGAATAATCCCGGCACTGCTGGCTAAGTAAAATGCGATCGCTATAGCTTTGAGTCGAAGCATTACTGCACTTCCTTCATATACTTATACCAAAAAGTCAGCATCAGTCCTAGCTTCAATTCTTCACATCATAATGAAGAACTACAACACCCGTCCTAAAGGTTTTACTCTCAATTAATTCTAGATCGGTCTGCCTGACAATTTCTTTAAAAGCCGGAATACCCGAACCAATCAGTACGGGATGCACTTTTAGGATAACAGCATCAATCAAATTCTCGGCAAAAAGCATGGCAGCTAAATCCGCGCCACCGCAGAGATAGATGTCTTTGCCCGGTTCATTTTTTAAATTTTTGACTACCTCAACCACGTTGTTCGACACGAGTTCAACATTCTCATCTGGGCTTTCTTTCATCGTGCGCGAGACAACATACTGTTTCATTGTTGGATAAGGATTAGTCACACCAACCTTTAGCCCTACTTCGTAAGTCTTTCGCCCCATTATAACGGCATCAAATAAGTTCAAAGATTCAAGATAATCAGTTATATGCTCGCCTTCTTGAACAAAACAATCCCAGGTGCCGTCTTCGCGGGCAATAAACCCGTCGAGTGTGGTAACAACATAATATTTTAGTTTTCGCATATTTAACCTTTGGTAAACGGAAACTGAGAAGGTATTTCTGACTAAAAACCTATGCAAGGGAGTGCGATCGCATTTAGCGGTGGTAAATATCTTTGAACTGGAGCATCAACAGAATATACTGAGACGGTGTGTCCCATGTTAAAACCCCGGCACTCGTATCCTGAATGCCGGGGAAGTTTTGGAACGCCGATCCTGTCTTTTGATTTCCAATTTCCGCAGAATCAATCTGATGCTGTGAGGTTTTTCCACTAAACTACCTCTGCATATTTGGAGCAGAGGACGGGATTTGAACCCGCGTCTCACTAGCCTTGTTCTACGAAGAGCGATACAGGGAGCGAGTTTTCAAAAATGAACTTGGAGCAATAACCTGAGCTTTATTCTGAATTTGACGCACCAGGGTGGCTTTACCAATTTGCCTACCCCCAGATGGACTGGGGGACAGGAGTCGAACCTGCAAATACCCTGAATTGCTAAAAATGAACTTGTACTCCAAATCCATTATAGTCTAATCTGCAAATAGGTAGCTAAAAATTGCCCTAGCAACTTGCTTTTGCTGCACTTCCCTACCATTCGCTTCTTCTCTAGCTTGAATCACTGCTTTTTGCAGTATATCCACTCTACGAAGCAATAAATTCACGCGGTCTTGAGGCAGCGCTCCTGAGAACTCAATCAAACTCCAGGTTCCTTCCACAACGTCTTTAGAAACTTCTTTGATTTGAGCGGGATGATGTTCTGTTGCTTCATAGGCAACCACAAAATCCGTGATTTTCTTAGTTTTCACAGTTTCTTTAGGACTGGTAACATAGCATCCTCGATTGGGGTCATGCTGCCAGTCTTTGTCGATGGAAAGTACGGGTAATGAAGTAATGAACGTCTTGACATCCTGAAGCTGCTTTTCAAGAAATAATAAATAGGAGACAGGGACATCAGCAATAATAGTTTGCCCATCCACAACAACTGATGCCTTAGCCTCAGTATTAGCGTAGTCCTGAGTAGCTGCCAGGTCTAAATATTCAGAGCAAGCTTGCACAAACTTATCAATCAATTCGTTGGCCTTCAGCGTCAATTTCTGTGACTCAGCAGGATAAACAAATCCATCTTCTTCTCTGGGCTGATAAGTTCTACTTAACCCTTGAAACAGTCCACTTTTCTGAGAGAGTTGATAGATTTCGGTTTTGCCTTTAGTGGCATTTGCTTTAACAGACTGTAATACAGCAATCAACTGATTTAGCTTCATATCATCTCCAATACTGGTCATTTGCCCTCTTTTAGAGGACTGAAGCTATTAGCCCGGAACTAAAGTTCCGGGCTAAGTGAGCTTTCTGCACCTGTTTGTCTGGAGAAAATCTACTTCAAGATTTTAGAGACAACGCCAGCGCCGATCGTGCGACCGCCTTCACGAATAGCAAAGCGCATTCCTTGCTCGATCGCAATGGGGTCGAGTAACTCAACAGTCATCTTAACGCGATCGCCTGGTACTGCCATCTCAGCTACACTGCCATCATCTGTTGTGAAGGATTTAATCGTTCCTGTCACATCAGTTGTTCGCACAAAAAACTGAGGACGATAACCAGGCAAGAATGGAGTTTTGCGACCGCCTTCCTTTGCCGTCAGCACGTACATCTCAGACTCAAACTCAGTATGAGGTGTAATTGAACCCGGTTTGGCAACGACCATTCCTCGTTCAACTTCATGCTTCTGGATACCCCGCAGCAACAAACCGACATTTTCTCCAGCAATTCCTTCATTCAGAACTTGCCTGAACATTTCTATGCCGATAACTGTTGCACGCAGGGTGTTGTTCAGACCGACCAGTTCAACTTCATCGCCGACTTCGATCGTGCCTCGATCGATCTTACCCGTAACAACCGTTCCCCGACCTTTGATCGAGAATACATCTTCGATCGGCATCAGGAAAGGTCGATCGATTTCCCGCTTCGGCGTAGGAATGTAAGAGTCTACCGCATCCATAAGTGCATAAATGCGATCGACCCACTCATCCTCACCCCGCTGAGTTTTAGGATTAGCAGTCATCTTCTCCAACGCTTTGAGTGCCGAACCTGCCACGATGGGAATCTCATTCCCAGGAAAGTGGTAAGCACTTAAAAGGTCGCGAATTTCCAATTCTACTAATGCCAAAAGTTCATCGTCCTCTACCATGTCTTTCTTATTCATAAAAACGACAAGGTAAGGAACTCCAACCTGACGTGCCAGTAAGATGTGTTCCTGAGTTTGTGGCATCACACCATCTGCTGCTGAAACTAACAGAATGGCACCATCCATTTGAGCAGCACCCGTAATCATGTTTTTCACATAGTCGGCATGACCGGGACAATCAATGTGAGCATAATGTCGAGTATCAGTTTCATACTCAACATGAGCGGTATTGATTGTAATACCCCGTTCCTGTTCTTCCGGTGCAGCATCAATTTGTTCGTAGCCTAGCGGTTTAGCTTTTCCCAACGCTGCCAGCGTTTTAGTAATTGCTGCTGTCAAGGTAGTCTTGCCATGATCGACATGACCGATCGTACCGATATTAATGTGTGGTTTTGTCCGCTCAAATTTGGTGCGTGCCATGCACTTTAGATCCTCCTTTTGTTGTTGTTATGGAATGAGCGATCGCGCTCTCAATTCAATGAACTGAGAACTGCTATAAATGGAAGGTAGAGTAATCCTAAAAGAATGTCTTCCCGCAGGATACCTCTACAGCAAAAAGCTGCATCTTCCAAAACCCCTTGCTCAAGAGTCGAACTTGACAATACCGTTTTTAGGAAAAACAGTTCTGCATCCGGCAGGCAAGGGAAAAAAGTAATTTCAAATTTCAGATTAGCAGAAGCAATAGCTACAAGCCTCACTGAAATTGTTAATTATTCAGCGAATTGCTATATGTTATGCCCTAACAACAGCGTACCGCAGCACTTCTAAGACCTCAATGGGATCGCAACCGTACAAACCTGCTCCCCAGGCTGCATTCTGCTCAACAACTGCCCATCCTCTTCCTTTAATCACACCCACGTCTATTACTGTTGCCTCAAGAATCTCTACCTGTTCATCTGATAGTAGAATTTCGATGAACTCCCGAACCTCACACTCTTCCTCTTCTGTATGTGCAAAATCATTTTGTCGCTGTAACTCTCCATCGCGCAGATAAATTGAGAATGTTTTGAGAGAGCGATTCAAAATAAAGCAACGAAACTCCTTTTCCCACTCCACAATTTCCGCAATTAGCACTGGAATTTCATCGGGATAATCGCTGGGAAGTTCCTCGCTTTGATAAACACGGGCAGGGAAACTTTTGTCGTTTGGCGGTTTGATAAAAGCTGCTTTTTCCATGCACCGCGCTTCACCCAACGTACTCAGATAAACCCAACGCTTTCGGTATTCTTCCGGTAAATTGGGTAACCAATCATTTGGTGGGTCAATTAAGCGAAGTCCAAGTTGCTCCGCTATCATCTCTGTCATCAATGCTTCCACATACAAAACTGGTTCGCAGACAAGTTTTAATTCATCAGGTAGTCGCCAGTTAATTAATCGCTGGACTCGCCAACCCAAACGATTAGCTGCACGCCATAAAGCCTGAGAATCTTCAGTATAGCGAGGAGTCAAAATCAGAGTTGGCATTGCTTACACAGTCTTTAAATGCTAGTAGACAGTTTCTAATGATAACCAATCCACCGGGAAGGTACTGCCCCTTCTACCTCTGCGTTATCAGCACAGTGCCTCGCTTCTCGGCTTCCGGTGGTTAAAGGAAGATGGAGGAATCGTACATCAGGCGAACTTCACAACGAAGCTATTGGGGTTGTGTCAGCTCTACTCGATGTCCATCTGGATCTGCCACTATTGCACGTCTTCCCCAAGCTGAATTACTAGGATGTGAAATGATTGAAGCACCGTGTTTTTCGAGTTCGCGGATAACTGCATCTACAGAAGTAACTTGAAATCCTAGCCGAGTCGCTGTCGTCGGTACTGTTTCTGGGGTAGATGGATAAATCTCAAACGTGGTACAACCGACCTCACTGGCAAAATGCTCTAAACCACTGCCATGTTGATGCTTGATGAAAGTCAGCCCCACCCGTTGATAGAAGGCAGCAGATTTTTCAATGTTGTTTGAGCGGATGACAACGAGATTCAGTTGAATTTGAGCCATTGCTTCGTGCCTCGCCATTAGTTTGCATTCAACACTTTGCGGAACACAACCTTATCATCGCCTGTTGCGTAGAAGTCACGAATGCGTGCCTCTTCCTCGAAGCCGCACTTCGCGTAGAATGCGCGGGTGCGATCGAATTCTGGCATCCCGGACGTTTCCACCAGCAGCACGCGCCCCCTGCGTGCTGTCAATGCCTGCTCGACGTAGCGTAGCAGCTTCGTACCGCGTCCTTGCCCTTGGCGATCCGGGTGAATCGCAATTAATTGCAGATTCCAAGTCCTGTCTGTCATCCGTTCCGGCTCACAGTAGGCAACGCCCACTGGCCCATTGTCATCATCAGTAATCCAGAACGGCTCTGTATCGCTGTTTCCTGCCAAAGAATCGGTCAACATCTGGCGCAGTAACTCTAGCGCACTCGGCGGGAAAAGCCCAGTTGCGTCAGCTAGGGCGATCAGAGCAGTGGTGTCATCGGGCGTAGTCGATCGAATCATCGTCAATACCAACAAGGCTCAATAAACCACATCAATCGTACTACAAAACACTACAAAATGCAGGTAGTTTGGCTCTGAATATAGTGTTAAAACACTAGATGCAGTCATAACGTACTCAAGTCTAGAAATACTACCCGAACTTCCAAACCAGTTGCCGTCCACACAGCCGCACTTTCCAAAACTCCAGGTTAACAGCCGTTTGCTCTGCCATTGAGCTATCCCGGAATAAAGTTTAATTGCAGATTTCAGATTGAATATTGAAGATTTAAAAAGCATCCTTCAATTTAAAATATAAAATCTAAAATCGACTCAGCCCCTTGCTCAAGAGTCGAACTTGAAATGCCCCTCTAAAAAGCAGAATGCCTGAACTCATTAGAAACAGATGAACTTTTATGATTAGCTTGTCAATCAATTGTTCAGCTTCAACGCCTACTGCTAGAACACAACTTGGATAATGTGATCTCCCCTATCTGTAGGGGAACCAAGCTTTGGTAAACCATGTCCTTTTAATGTTAAATAATCACCACTATTTGTTCCAGGAGGAATCATAAGTTTCGCCTCTCCATCGATTGTATTTACAGTAACTTCTCCACCTCGCTCAGCTTCTTCTGTTGTAATCCTTATTTGTGACATAACATTAGTACCATCACGTTTAAATTCCCCACTTTCTAATGGCACCAGAAGATAGATATACAGATCTCCAGGACTGCCGCCATATTGGCTAGCATCTCCTTCTCCAGGTATACGCAAACGTGTTCCAGAATCAACCCCAGCGGGAACGGTCACTGTTAGTGTTTTTATGGCTGATATCACATCACCATTAGGTCTAGCTTCTAAATGCTCAACTCTTATTGTTTTATTACATCCGAAAATTACTTCATAGAAATCTAGATCCAGATCGAGTCGCAAATCATCACCTCTATTGTCAAGAGGGAAGCGTTTATAAATTGTTTTAATCCACCAATTTTTTGTATAATTTTTTCCCAGCCAAAAACCTTTACAAGTTGCGATTATCATTAGAACATAATAAACCATTAAAAGAGGAATAATATAAAGTATCGTGATGTTTGCACAGCCTGTTGAATACGATTCACAAAGTAAGCTTAATCCCCTCCAGAAGCTAAGTTCACGACTGTTTATAAACCATACTACTGTCAGAAAAATACTGGTGTTGATGACTAGGCATAGTACGAGTATTCCAAAATTACTAACGACATAAAGAGGCCATGTGAGCAACAAAGTTATGAATAACAGTGCATACATCCAAGGGTAAACTGGAAAAATCATACTTGTTTTACCTCCAGAGAAAAACTAGCTTGATTCTACCCTTTATAGCGCTTGGAACAGCAATGCTCTTTTGTTCAGACCGTTGATGACCAGACTACAACCTACATACAGCGATAACCCCGATCTAGGCTCCACTGGTGACCAAGGCTGAACAGCTAACCCCTTGCCCAAGAGTCGAACTTGGTCACCAGCCTTCGGAGGGCTAGGTCTGCATCCCACAGGCAAGGGGAAAAAAAATTCAAATTTTAGATTGCAGATAGTAAATTTACTTTTTGATTTTGAAATTTGATTTGTATATTTTTTTTTTAACGAGAGGCATTTCATCAAAATCAATCTGCTACATTAAGTATAGATCTCCTTACGAATAAGCTCTATAGAACAAGAAAAGTTCGTTAGGTACTGACAAACTATAATTCAATATTTTCCTTGTTCGCCTGTAGGAAGAATTATATTATCCGCAAAACCCCGCTATTTTTTTTAGAAAAAAGTAAGCTGTTATGCCATATTCGATCGGAGTTTTTTTTCTAATTATAAAAAAATAAAAATGGAGAGGACGGGACTCGAACCCGCATCGACCAACGGCAACTTTTAGGAAACGCGCTTTCTTACTACCCGTAGGCAGACGGGAACTACCCCCATCTCGGACTATTAATTCCTTTCAGTGCCTCCGCAACCCGTTGCCCGTTTGCTGTTTCAGGGAACGTCGCGAAGCAACTTTTTACCCTACTCGGCAAACCCAGTCGTCTTTTTGAGAACCGTTTCTCCAGTTTCTACGGTGCCATTCCAATTTAGGCGACCTCCCCATAAAGCGATTATATCAATCCACCGGGAAGGTACTGCCCCTTCTACCTCTGCGTTATCAGCACAGTGCCTCGCTTCTCGGCTTCCGGTGGGAGTAGGATATACAATTAATCAATACCATTTCCAAATTTCTGTATGGACGTAACTTTACTAGCTTATGCAGCAGGATTGATGGATGGAGAAGGAAGTATTACCCTCATCCGTACAAATAAAGGTGGGTAGAGAGCGCCATATTTAACCATGACTAGCACATCAATTGAACTTGTCCTGTTTATGAAAGACCACTTTGGAGGTTCTGCTTGTATAGCTCATAAAGCAAAAAATAATCACAGCGAAACTTATCATTGGAAGGTTGGTCGCAAAGGTGCAATAGAAGCTCTTAAACTAATTGCTCCTTATTTGAGAGAACAAGAGAAAGCAAGAAGAGCGCAGTTGATATTAGAAAACTATCCCGATCTACTACCAAGAAATGGTCGCTACACTCCCGATCTGTTGGAAAAGATAAGCCTCATAGAAAAAGAATTTTTTAAGAACTCTAACAAAGTCAAAATTTAAATCAAGGAGGAAGGTGGAAGACTCGAACTCCTACGGTTATTAGCCATACCACGGTTTTCAAGACCGCTTGCCGTCCACTCGGCGGCACCTTCCTTGAGGGTATCTGACGGGAGTTGAACCCGCTATTACTTGCTTCACAAACAAGCGCCGCCACCACTTTGGCTTCAGACACCATTAGTGGATCTGGTGGGGGTCGAACCCACAACCTCTTCTTTGCAAGAGAAGCGTTCTCCCGTTGGAACTACAGACCCATTTTTGGTGGATTCTGGTCAGAATTGAACTGACATCTTTCTAGCAGCCAGCTAGACGCTTTACCAATTAAGCTACAGACCCATTTTGGAATGTGCGATCGCATCAGATAAAAAGCGTGCAAGTTACCAGAGCATTTTGCGTTTTCTCAGCTACTAGAGGGACTCCGCCGATGAGTTGTTACACACTCTTTAAAGGATGGCTACCTCCAAGCCCACCTATCGGGTTCTTCGCACTCCCCGTTTGCAAACGCCCACTGCTTTTTGACAGCGTTACTTTTCCTCTCGTACTAAAGTATGTAGGCTCTCGGATGTTAGGTCACGCTGTAGAATGCGATATGCCTACGGCACGCTACGCGAACGCCATTTCTGCAAAAATTAACAAATCAATTTAACTCACCTCTTTTAAAGAAAACTAAAGTTTCAAGCGGGAATGGTAGGACTTGAACCTACACAAATCGATTTAGAGGATCGATGCCCAATCCTTTAGGCGACATTCCCATAAATTTGGTAGTCCTGGTAGGAATTGAACCTACAACCATTTGCTTGTAACGCAAATTCTCTGCCATTGAGTTACACGACTAAGAACAGCGAGAGTGGCAGGACTTGAACCCGCAACAACCAGATTCGTAATCTGGTACTCTATCCAGTTGAGTTACACTCTCATAATTGGTAGTCCTGACAGGATTTGAACCTGTAACCAGTTGCTTGTAAGGCAAATGCTCTACCGTTGAGCTACAGGACTGAGAACAGCGAGAGTAGTAGGACTCGAACCTACAACCTTCAGGGTCGAAACCTGAAACTCTGTCCATTGAGCTATACTCCCAAATTGTTCTCAAGCGGATGACGGGACTCGAACCCATGCGCTGAGACTGGCAGACTCAGATGCTAGCCACTACATCACACCCGCATTTTTAAAAGCGGACAACGAGGATCGAACTCGTGCCTAGAGTTTGGAAGACTCAGATGCTACCGCTACACCATATCCGCATATTCAAAGTTTCAAACGCTCGGATTTCTTTTATCCATTTGAGCCAAAGCGCTGATCGAATTCTGTAAATATCTTTCTTTCTCCTCTCGTATCCAAAACCGAAAAAAGTACGCTTTTGAATCTTCCCCAAAATTGACCGTTTGCTAATAATAAATCGGCAAACATTTGCGCGACCATTGCCGGATCGTTTCTGAATACGCCACAACCCCAAGCACCCAAAACTAAAGCATCGCAACGATGGTAAGCTGCCAAACTTAACAATTTAGCACCGCGAATATAGAGAACTTCGCGTATTTTTCTCAAATCCTGAGATTGTTTCTTTGCAACTTCACCAGCATTAGGGGCTGGGCTAGTGATAAAATCTACTAGATATGGTGTTTCTAGTAAAGTTCCATCATCTTTGCGGAAAATTGGACAACCGGGTGAATAGATCGTGCGATCGGAATACAATAGCGATCGATTAGCACGATGAAACTCATAGTGTTCGGGACATTTCAACAAGCTTTTGTAAAGTCCAGAACTCCTTGCTAAGCTTTCTTCTTGCGCTTGAGCGCCTCTGATAAATCCACCGCCGGGGTTTTTAGCGGAAGCAAAATTGAGAACGCCAATTTTTTCAAATTGTTGGGTTTGGGCCATCATTTCTGCTCCCACCAATGTTGTCTCGTTTCTGACTGTAAATTCAGTATGGGAGAATTGAGGAGTGCTAGCGAGAACTTCTTTTTGAATTTGTGCGAGACGATCGGGATCGTAGCATTTAGTTTGAGCGATACAGGATACTAAATCTCGCGCAATATTCACTTGTTCGCCACTAGGAGATAGGTAATAACCTGCTTCCATTATTTTGAGAGTATCTTGCGCTATGGCAACTAGCCTCATATTTTCAACTCCTCCCAATATCACCTTTTCTACAGTACAAGCAGGAGGCGAGATTTGAACTCGCATAGGCAGTTTACAAGACTGCTGTGTTGCCATTGACACCACACCTGCATTTTGGTGGCAGGGGCAGGAATTGAACCTGTCCGATATTCAGGGTATGAACCTGATGAGCCGCCTTTGCTCCATCCCTGCGTCGTCACCAATGCCCCTGACTGGATTTGAACCAGTAACCTCCTCGTTCTAAGCGAGGCACCTCTTCCTGTTGGGCTACAAGGGCAGAAAAAGTGTAAAGGATAAAGTATGAAAAGTTTATCTTTTATCCTTCTTTTAAGCTTTGAGAAACCGGGTTTCTAGATGAAAATTTTGGGTCTTAAAGTTTAGTCATTGCCGAGAAACCCGGTTTCTGACTCTAGGTTAAAATCTTTGTTATTTTTGCCGATGAACTGTTACCCGCCTATCGGGATTTTGCTTCTTGACCCAAGCAAGGAATTTCTGCATTTGCGGTTCTTTCCTCAGTTTTTCTAGAGTGTTTAGTTCTTTGGCAAGATACTTGTTATCAAATAAAGCATGGATTTGGCGATGGCAAGCCGAACAAATATCAATGGTTGGGCTTGTTTCTACTTTCTGGCGTTTAGTGCTTTGTCTGGGAATGAGGTGATGGGCGGTTAAACGAGCCATTTCTCGTTCGCAGAGTTCACAGGGTAGTGTTTGTTTTGACACAACTTTGAAAGTCATCGTTTCGCAGAGTTCGGGATTGCGATCGCATCCTAGACATTTTTACTTCCTTCCTTTCTTTATTTTAGTAAATTCATGGGGTATACAGGAGTCGAACCTATCTGAGTCAGATTAAAAGTCTGATGCACTAGCCGCTATGCCAATACCCCATACACAAGGCAGTTGCATATTCGCTCTGCCAATAACCCAAGTAGGTACTCCCGACAGGATTTGAACCTGCAAAAAACTAGGATCTCGGCCTAGTGCGTCTACCAAATTGCGCCACGGGAGTATAAATTGGCTGTTAGCCAAGTACCGCTCAACTAAACTTACTCAAACCTACTCACAGGCGGAAAGTGCAGTCATTCGTAGTGGGTCAAGCACCACAGGGTTAAACGGCAAACCCTTTATTCCTTGGTCTAAGACATCAGGAATTACTTTTCTGGTAATATTAAATGACCCATTCACATCGGCATTTAATAACCTACCATTGGCTGTTTTATACAATCCTCTCGCTACTCTATGCCCCTGAAACACGGGTTTTTTTTCCCCATATTTAGGCAGAGCATCTCCATCTAAAGCATTGGATTGAGATGTATATGATTCTTCTGTTATGATGACTTGAATTCCTTTTAACTGGGCTTTATAGGTCAACATTTCGATTAACCGCTCATGAGGAATGTTCACAAATTGTTGATTATTCCTCTGGCCTAAGTTAATTGATTGTTTCCAGGTCGCATTATGCCCAATTACGATGATTCCTATTTGATGCTCTCTACACCAATCTATGACTCTTCGGCTGGCTGTATGTAGATAGTTTTCTACTCGACAGTTGCGCTTATGAGTAAGCTTTTTTAATCTGTGAGATTGGGTTTGATTATGCTTGAGTTTTAGCTGGGATTGTAAGGCGGAACGTTTTTTATTGTAAAAGGTGTTAATCGCTTTTAGCGGTCTGCCTTTAATCAGCATAGGTCTGATGCCTGTTTGATTTGTCGTTACAGCCATTAAGTTATTAACGCCTAAATCTATCCCTGCTATTTGTTGATGATTGGTTGTCTCCTCATTTTTTTCATAAACTATTTCTAGGACATAACAACTGGTTTTTGGCACAATTCTCGCTTCTTGTATTTGCTTTTGTGATGTGGCAATTTTTATTTCGCTCATCGACAGGTGACAAATTCCTTTTTTTAAGGCTTTTTTGGAGATAGCCTCGTTAGGATAAGGGAGAATATTGCGGCCTCTTGTTTTATGTTTATATCCCGGTATTCGGGGTTTACTTCCAAATTTTTCGGGATGGATATGCCAAGTTTTTACAGCTTGAAAATAACTTGTCCAGGCTGTATCTAATCGGCGGATAATTTGCTTACTCACTTTGGTGGGTAAGGCTTTGTAGTCTGGGGTTTGTGAGACAAGGTGGTAAAGTTGATTAAAGTTTAATTTCTGCTGGTGTTGAAAAAAGTGTTGACGATAATGATAATTGGCTAGGTTAAACAAGTTTTTCGACAAAAAAGCCAAGTGGTCAATCTCTGACCAGAGGGGATGGTTTTTTGTGATAATATGACGTTCCACTAGCTTCATGTTGTGATTATACTGTGAAAAGGGCTTTCTCAAAAACTCCCTCGCCAAAAATTGCTCATTATTGGTATTTGGCTATCAAAATGACCAATATTGAGAAGAATTAGTTAGATTTTTGGCAACTGCATTTACCCCCTGACAGGACTCGAACCTGCAAAAAACACTCGTTCTGGGCGAGCGACGGTTTCCAGTTACGTCACAGGGGTAAAATCGGGGTGGCAGGATTTGAACCTACGACATTCTGCTCCCAAAGCAGACGCGCTACCAAGCTGCGCTACACCCCGTTGATGCTCTTGGTGGGACTCGAACCCACAATTTAAAAACAAATTTTAAGTTTGCCGCGTCTACCAATTGCGCCACAAGAGCGAACTTTGGTACTCCTGGTCAGATTTGAACTGACACAACACACTACTTTTGAGGTAGCGGCCTCTTCCAGTTGGGCTACAGGAGCAAAATTTGGCTGCCCTGCCTGGGCTTGAACCAGGACTCTTCCCGTTCAAAGCGGGAGATGTTGCCAGTTACACCACAGGGCAATAAGTGGCTGCCGGGGCAGGTCTCGAACCTGCAATCTCATGGGTCAGGGCCATGCGACTTTGCCTTTCGTCCACCCGGCAATAAATAAATGGCTGTCCTGGTAGGGATTGAACCTACGACCCTTCGCTTAACAGGCGACTGCTACTACCACTGAGCTACAGGACAACGAACCCCCCCAGGTAAGTATAGAACTGACGACCTCTTATTCTTAGAAGCTGAGGGAATGGGAAGAGTAGGAATTGAACCTACGTCTCTTGCTCTTCAAGCAAGCGCTAGAACCAACTCAGCTATCCTCCCAAAAGACGACCTTTGTATTTTGCAGCTTGATCGATAAGTGATCGATCGTGTTTACTGTGTTCAATTCGATGACAGCAAGCACATAACAATTCACATTTTTCGTAACCGTTCAGGGGGTATATTTAGCGTTCATATTATTGTCGAACGCTAGATGTAGTGTTTGAGTTGGCTAAAAAACTTTCAACTTACGCGAATTTGAATAATTATTAGAAAATAATTTTCATACCTCCTATTCCACAAGCCTTGCTAGACAACAGTTTCAGAGATTTTGTCCCCCTCTGAACGGTTACCATTTTTCTAGCTCTCGCTGTATCACTTCCCAACTTTTGTTGGCAACATTACCGATTTGAAACTCTTTAGTATCAGGTAGTACCAACTGAGCTACCGGGGGAAACGAGAGCGTAGGGATTTGAACCCCCAAAATTCTTCAGTTTCGTAGACTGAGATGTTATCCAGTTACACCACGCTCTCAAGGCGGAGAAGGAGGGATTTGAACCCTCGACGGTTGTTACACCGCTCTTTCTTAGCAGGAAAGCGCCTTAAGCCACTCGGCCACCTCTCCACAATGGGTCGGGCAAGATTTGAACTTGCAACGCTTTAAGCTACTGTTTTACAGACAGCTACCTACGCCAATAGGTGAGCCAACCCGAAAAAAAAGCCCCAACGGGATTTGAACCCGTGTTGTCCGATCGAAAGCCGGTTGTCCTAAGCCTCTAGACGATGGGGCCAAAGGAAAAATCTACTTCGTGCAAGTTGGAGAGGCTTGTTTTTCAGCCCCCAAGTTGGTGGAGGCTGTAGGAATCGAACCTACTCCAATCCGAAGATTGGATACCAAGTTTGTAAGCTTCTTCTATAAGGTCACGCAGTAGAACGCAGGGACTAGGATTTGAACCTAGAATATCGATTTTGGAGATCGAGCTGTTGCCTGTTACACCATCCCTGCATTTGGTAGCAGCGGCGGGACTTGAACCCGCATCAACCAAGGTATGAGCTTGGGACTTTGCCATTAAGCTACACTGCTATTTCACACCAAGGTCAGAGTGGGACTTGAACCCACGCTAGTCGGTTTTGCAGACCGACGCCTTACCAACTTGGCGACCTGACCGTTTGGTAGTCCCGACGAGGTTTGAACTCGCAATCTTCTGCTTGAGGGGCAGACGGCTTGAACCAATTCGCCTACGGGACTATTTAAGCGAGGCTGACGGGACTCGAACCCGCGATCCTTCACTGTGACAGAGTGACGCTCTACGCAACTGAGCTACAGCCCCATTAATCGAACAATTTATCCCACCTTTCTTCATCTTGGTCTTGAGGAATATGACAGGTTTTACCTCTAACTTCCTCAAATGACAAGACGTAAGCTGTATCTGAGAACAGGCAGTAGTCAACTATAAAATCAAACTCGCCTTCTCGATCGCACCTAAACTTAGTTTTACGATCGCTACAACGAAGCTGAATGAATGGCATTCCTCGTCTGTCGATGTAAGCGGACTTAACCTGTATTTTTAGGTGTTTACCAGTGGGATTCTCAACGAGCCAATCTGCTGTTCCACCGTCGAATACCGATCCGTACACTTTAAAACCGTACAGAGTTAGACGAAATAGAACAGCAGCTTCAGAGATAGAGCCTCTCCGATCTGAAGTTAGCTCTCGATCGCCTAATGCTTTATGGTATTTTGACTCTATTGGCCTCTGACGCTTGCGTACAGTTTTAATGTAGTTTTGCAGCTTTTCATCGGCAACAGCTTGTTTGGCTGGCATTAGACTATCTTTGTATGAATCAACGACTTCATCAAAAGTGAAAATTAAATCGCTGTTTCACAAAACAAGCTAACCGCACTCGTTACAGCCAGGTAGTTTCTACCTACACTGTCAACTTCTTGGCTTAAACAATGAAATGGGTGAATTATTCAGTTTTCAAGGTTCGGTTCGGTTTGGGGTGAGGCTTTTGGCTCTCTCTCCCTCGCCATACATTTATACTACATAGCGTACTACAAAAGTGTCAAGGGTTTGGGAAAAAATTTTTTTTGGGGGGTTGTAGGAGGAGTTAAGCAATGGTAGCTGTTGGCTGTAATCGTTGCATAGCAATGCTTACAGCCAATAAAGCGGCGGAAGTCGCCTTTTGTAACACATATATATGTAGTGGTGTGTGGCAGCACTACAAGAGCGTGAAGCGATCGCACGAGCAATATCTGTCTTTGCTTGTGTCGGGGAGGCGGACGATCGCGCTATGAGGTGGGGCAATGAATAAGCGATCGCACTACCTACCGACTACCCAATAGTGCTGATAATACTGAGAACGCGATCGAAAATATGTTGATATTACCGATCGTCTTGTCAAAATACAATTCCTAATCCAGTAGAAATCCTCTTTTAATTAACAGTAAATTTTTTTACCATTATGGTATGGCAAACCTTAAAAGAAGATAAATTCTGAGGCTGAAATCTTAAGAGCTTGTTCGTAAAGCTGATTAGAAAATTTAATAGGGTGAGGGCTGGAAATTCTAATAGTTTTTGAAGACGATTGCTTGCCAGATGGTGTATTGGCAAACAAAAAGCATTAAATTTGCTCAATTTATTTTCTTAATGAGTGTAAGGCTGTACTTTTGTGGTAAGATTTGCCGCATTGCTGTCTGAAGATTAACAGGAGCTTAAAACAAGGGAAATCGTCAATGTATCGCCTTGTTTGAAAGACAGATAGTCTTTTTGATATTTTACTCCCAAAGTAGGAAAAATTCCTGACTTGTGGCAATTCTAGGATGGAAGAGTTTGGAGGACGAACAGTGAGCTACTACGATTTTGACGATCATTTTTGGTCACCAAAGGAAGTTTGCGGTCAGCAACCGCCGAAAAAAACTCAAAAACGAATTTGGGGTATTTGGAAGCTGACAGGAATTGGTGGCGGTGGGGTTTCGCGTAAGTACGGGTCGGTTTCGGCGGATGTGAAAGACAGTCTCGATCGCACGCCTCAAGCTTAAAGTAAATCTACTCAGCATACACTTCTGCTGACCATTATAAAAGTAGCAAGACTCTCAATTTAAGGGCTTTGCAGATGATGGCATCCCTTGGCTGTAGGGTTTTGTCAGCTCTTAGTTAGGCTGTTGCCAGCGCTTTACTTACCCACAACACTGCATACCTGCCGTTAGGTGAGAAATAGATCGATAAAAGGTTATGCAAGTGTTCCTCACCCGCTCAATGTTAAAATTGGGCGGGTTTCTTACTGTAGACAAAGCATAGGGTGATTTATTTCGCCTAACTACTGCGAGATATTTTCATTAAATCGAATATTCTTGCTTTTGATAATTGGCTCACATCGTACCAGAAGTGGGAAGATTTATTTTCAATAAAGAAATGTTTAAATTATCTTAAAAAAGGATCTACCTGGAGATAGATTATTTTTTAATCCAGAAGGTAGATATTGAGATAGATAAAAATCACTCAGTTTGTTAGTGAAACCTTTTTTGAGATTTCGTAGGAGTAGACCTTGTTTAACAAAGAAGTTTTTTTACGCGCTGAAATAGATAGACTTGAGGCTGAAGTCCTTTGGCTGAAATTGCAGTTGGCGGATCTGAAAGATGAGGTAGCCCAGCTAAAGGCTAATCAAGAAGATAAAAGATCGGAAGATTTAAAACCGAGTAAAGCAGTTACAAGCCAAATTAGAAAAACGGAAAAAATTTCCGGTTAACTCCCAGCAGGGAAGCTACTTTGATGTGGATTGATGGTTGCGATCGCCATATCGCCTATCGTGTAGGGATTCGCTCTTAAGTACCTCAGTGTAAGGCGTTTTGGCTAACCGATGCCAGGTGTTTTGCAGAAACGAAGAAGTAACAAATCTTTGTAGCAGACTACTATACAATCAGACGTCGATCGTGCATAAGTCGTGTCCTGTGAGACATATATAAGTTTATGGTGATGCTACTTCTTCTGTCCCGCCCAATGTTAAAACTGGGCGGGTTTATTTTGGGAAAAGCGATCGACTGTTCCGCTACACCAGGTTTTCGATATGGCCCATTGTAGCTTGGGATACCGCGCTTACCCGGAATAACTCGCACTCTCAAATAGGCTTTATATCTGCTCGTAATTGGGCATAATCCGACCTGGAAACAATCAATTAACTTAGGCCAGAGGAATAATCAACAATTTGTGAACATTCCTCATTATCGGTTAATCGAAATGTTGACGTATAAAGCCCAATTAAAAGGAATTCAAGTCATTATAACAGAAGAATCTTATACATCTCAATCCAATGCTTTAGATGGGGATGCTCTGCCTAAATATGGGGAAAAAAAACCCGTGTTTCAGGGCAAGAGAATAACTAGAGGATTGTATAAAACAGCTAATGGTAGGTTATTAAATGCCGATGTGAACGGGTCATTTAATATTACTAGAAAAGTAATTCCTGATGTCTTAGACCAAGGAATAAAGGGTTTGCCGTTTAACCCTCTGGTGCTTGACCCACTACGAATGACTGCACTTTCCGCCTGTGAGTAGGTTTGAGTAAGTAAAGTTTGAGCGGTTTGCCCATCATTACCTTTGGATCGGATACAACTATTTGTTTTAGTTGTTTCTGCATTGTCTTCGATCGTCACTTGCTTCTTCTATGATGTCATTTTGGAAAAAATAGGCAAGGGGTGCAAGGAATTGGTTTTCGTAGCATCAGTCGATATCTGTGTATTAAACTCAGAACAAGAGAGTTACAGGAGAAAGCCTGTGTCCAATTATATAAAAGTGCTAAAACAAGCAAGAGAACTCACTCCAGAGGAGCAACTGCAACTGATAGACGACTTGATATCGGTAGCTCGTCACCGAGTTACGGCTAAACCAAAGCGTAGCATTATGGAGTTGCGCGGGTTGGGTAAGGAAATCTGGAAAGGGATTGATGCACAAGAATATGTCAATCAGGAAAGAGACTCATGGAATGGTTAACCCAGCTAGAGGGACGAGTTGTGGGATTGGATAGTGCGCCGCTGATTTACTTTATCGAGGAAAATCCCACAACTAATGTCACTATCAAACGTTTGACTATTAAGTTTAAGCCTGAAGTCTATTTTTAGTCCAAGGGACAGACTCTTCTTTCTCAGTTACACGGCTGAAGTAGTCCCCTTCGTAATCAAAGAGATATAGTAGCACAAGTTCTAAATACCAAAGGCCAAGTTTCCAAGCCTGAGATTTTCCTAACGATGGGAGTTTGGAAATTTTATTGCGCTTTTTCGGATGACCAGCATGAACAATACTGTTACGTATTTCTGTTAAAGCGTGTGGGCCATCTTCCCAATTTAAGCCTTCTTCTTTGGAAAATTCACCTAATTCCTGAAAATTTTCAGGAATTTTCGATGGAATACCGATTTCTGAAAAAAGCTTTCTTAGCTTCTCTGCTGCGCTTACTTTTCGTTCATTAAAACTACCTGGACTGATAATTTTTCTATCTTCTACAAGAAGAACCCAAGAAAGAAGTTCAAAGGCAGCTTGTTGTAAAACAATAGAACCTTGTATTGCTCCTGCTTGAGCATTGCTTTCCATGTACCAGTGAATCGCTAACCTTATAGGCTCCTTCCAGGTATCATTATTCCAGCAATGCCAGAAGCCGGGAAAAGCTCTACTAATATTTTCACCATTTGCATCATCAGAAAACCAAGATTCGATATCCTTCCGCCAAGGTGATAATTTATAAGACTTCCATTTTTCCCAAACCTTTTCGTCTTTTATGTTATGACCAACTTGCAGAAGTGGAGCAATCCAGAAGCCTCTGGAAAATGATAAGAAGTAAGATAAGCCTTCCAAAAATTTATTAGCATCATCTGACGGAAAAGCTGATTTGTCGGCACGTTCTAGCTTTCCTACATGGGTTATAGCATAGCCTCTTTGAGATTTAATAGTTTTGATGATGTCGTCTATGTTTGGAAGGCTGTCGATAGTGACAGTCCATCCATATGCTTCCATCTGTAATCTACCTGTGTATATATGCTTTACTCCTAAGCTTTTTGCTGATATACAGCTTCCAAGAAAGGGGTGAAAATTAGTCAAATGAAAGATAACATAAGATAAATCTTGTCCGTCACCTAATATAATTCCTTTTTTGGGTATGCCAGAAAAACGAGAACTAAGAATATCTTCAGAAATATCTTCAGAACAAATAGAAACTTTTGTCAAAGTGCTATCTGATAATTTTAAATTCGCTTGTTCTAGCTCTAATTCTAATGGTGATTCAGTATAGGGTAAAAAATCAAATTTAACCTTTGGAGAAGGAAGCCATTCAAAAAATACGCTACCGTTCCCTTTAATCACGGTTTTTTGTTGAGTAATTTCTAACTCGCCTTGATATAGCTGAATAGGTTGGTTGGACTGCTCATTTCGGTAAATTGGCATGAGGGCTGATGGGAATGATTCAAAAGACGAATCCATAGATTTCATTTTTATATTTAAGTTAAATGGTGATAAAATACTTTATGACATACTAATACTTGAAGTCACGATCCGGAAAATATACATAAAATTAAACAACAAAAAGGGCGGGCAAGATGCCCACCCCACAAGAGATTTTATTCACTCACGCAAGAGGCGGCGATTTGCGATTCTTGCCAGAGTTTGAACAAGAAGAACTCAGTTCGATCGCTCAAGGTGACCACGAACACGCCTTCATCTTTCTCCGTACCTGCCGAAACCCAATTGCCGCGCAAACCGATTTCGACATATTCTGCATCGCAAGCACAGACAGAGATGATTTCGGAGTCTTCGCGCTGCGCCTCGATTTCCAAACGATCGACTCCAGGTAAATCGGCAGGCAGCAGAAACGAAGCTGTGCTAGGTTCGACGCAAATATGCCAACCAGCTCGCAGCGACAGAATCACTCGTGCCGTGACCCAATCTTCAAGGAATTGAGCCAGACGCTCTAATTGAAAGCCATTTTCGGTGTAAGTGAGTTTCAGCATGGTGTTGTCGGGTTTCTCCCGCTATTCCAAGTTTTGTTGCTGTTGTTCGCGCCAGAACTGTTCAGCAAAAGTGACAACTGGGTGCATCGGTGCTTTCGGTTGGGTACGGAGTGGCATTCCAGCTTGTACCGGAGTGCGATCGCCCTTACGAGCATTACACCGATCGCAGGCAGTAACTACGTTATCCCAGGTGTGTTTTCCGCCTTTTGACCGGGGAATTACGTGATCCAAGGTCAGGTTTTTGGTGCTACCGCAGTATTGGCAGGTATAGTGGTCGCGCCGCAGAACTTCTCGCCGGTTCACCGGGGGAACCTTCCAGAGACGTTCGTTGCCGGCTAAGGTCAGACGGATTTGTTTTGGCACGTCGAACACCAAAGAAGGCGATCGCACTTGCCAAAAGTTATCTTCTATACGATCGAGCGGTTCCGCCTTACCTGTTACCAGCAAGACAATTGCTCGCTTAATATTGACTCGACTCATCGGCAGGTAGTTCTTTGAGAACACGACTACCGACTGCGTTAGTACATCTGTTGGATTACGCCTATGAGGTTGCGATGTTGTGGTCACGACTTCACTCCTTATACAAGAACCCCCGCTTCTGTTTGGTAGGAAGCGGGGGTTAGAAGGCTTTGGGTTCTTCTTGTTCTATATAGGTACAGCTATTCGTCTGTACCCCCCGCTTCGTTTGCTTGAATCTGCACCTGGATTAGGTTGATGATTGGCGATCGTATAATCGTCTTCTCTCTCTTTTATTTGTTCTCCTAATCCATAAATACTCCTAAACAGGCAATCCACGCCAATAGCCCCGCCCAAGCGCCTCATGGCGCTTGTCCCGCCGCCGAAGCGTAGGGTGAGGGGCATTAGAGTGGATAGGGACTGTTGGAGTTTCACTGTTGTAATTGTTGAAGGCTGTTATCTGAAAATCTTACTTTTTAAATACTACACTTGTATTATAGATTTGTCCACCCATTTAGGAGAAAAATCATGCACGCCTTAACTCGGACTGCAACCACTGATATGGACGTAACCAGCATACGCTTAGAGCGAGACTTAAAGGATAGACTCAAAGAACTGGCTGGCAACCAAGGCTATCAAGCCCTTATTCGAGAAATCCTGTGGAATTACGTCCAGCAGAAATCCGGTGCCTTTAAACCACAGTTTTCGAGGTCTGACATTCGGGCAAGCATTCCAGCGACAGCAGAACGGGAAGAACGTTGCGTCCTCACAGGTCAGTTTATCCGACCGCAAGAGCCTATGTTATTGGGACTCACGCGCCACGGAGAATTGGTTCCACTTAGCGTCGAAAGTTTGGCAGCCAGTTAAAGACAGACTTGTTGCCAGTATAACAATAGAGCGATCGCCACGAGGAGCGATCGACAGGTTTTCTAGTTTCTCTGGTTTCCAGGCAGAACCTGGGAACCAGAGAAACCTATGTAAATGAATCTCCGGCACGCTAGACGAACGATAAGGGTAAATTGAAGTCGTGAAATCAACTTTATACATAACGGCAAAAGTTTTGCCAGGAAACAGAATTGAAATTCAATCTCCCAGCCTTTCCGTTGGAGAAACTGTCGAAGTAGTTATTCTAGTTCCAGAAGCAAATCCTGATTCTGTTGAAGATGGAAATCTTTTCTTAGAACAACGTCTTGCTTTCTTAAAATTACCAATAGCCGAACGCAGAAGAATTCTCGAAAGTCAAGCCGAGAAAATCCTCGCTCACTATCAACAAGATTCTGATTAGAAAGAATTAATGTTTCTAGAGGCTCTGCTTCCTCAAAATATGTAAAAATAAAGAAACGAAACTTGCGATCGCAATTTGCAGGCGGTAACTACCATGCAGCTAATCAAACGAACAACCCTCCACTATCAGGAAGGAAGTTCCGATAAAGTGTACGAAGTCGATTTGTGCCAAGTTGGAGAAAACCGATATACGGTCAACTTTCGTTACGGACGCCGAGGTGCTAATCTCAAGGAAGGCGTCAAAACCGAACAAGCGGTGCCATTGGCCCAAGCACAGAAAATCTTCGACAAATTAGTTGCAGAAAAGGTTAACAAAGGCTATCGGGATGTCAGTATTGCGCCTGCAAGTGAAACTACTGCACCAAAAGCAGTTCGCCAGAAAAATCCAGATGCACGCAACCAGGCTATTTTAAACCGTTTAGCCGATCGAAATCCACACAAATGGCCTTTAGAAAGAGCAATCTGGCGTGCAGGCGAACTGAAAATCCCTGAAGCTACACCTTTACTTCTCCAACTTCTCGGTACTGGCGACCCCCTCAGAGATTATTGCATAGTTTGGGCTTTGGGTTGGTGCGGCAATGTGGAAGTTACACCAACCCTTCAACGAATTTATGAGGATATTAACAAACCTGACTTTGTTCGTCGCATCGCGTGGGAAGCTTTATTTAAATTTGCCGATGCAGCGACAAAAGCAAGAATGCGTGCTGAGAAAATAGCAGAATTGCCGTCTGAATTGCGCGAACTAGCTAAAAATGGCACGGCAGAAGAATTCGCAAATGTGTTGCGCGGGTATTTGGAATATCGTACTAACCAACAAGTTACCGCACTTTACAGCCAAGATTACCAGCGTTTTGTCGTACTCGATATTATCTACCAAATCGATAACGAGTATGTGCGTCCAGTTTTATTGGAAATTTTGCAGAATGTCAGATTTTTGCCTAACACCTTCCAGCGAATTCGCCACATCTTTAAGATGGCTGAATATCGCCACGATGCAGAAGTATTCGGAATCCTGACATATCGCTTTGAAAAAGAGAAGCCAAATTATCACAGCAATCGCTATTGGGTGAGACTTCCAGATGGAACTTACATAAGTAGTAACGCTAGTAGATACAATCCTCAAACAAGACAATATGAAAGTTTGGGAAATCAAATCGAAGCGGAACTGAAGCGTCCTAATTGCAGGATTGCTTACAATGACAAGACACAGGAATATTTGCGGCGGCGCACTTGGCAAACGCTTCGACAGTTGGGTGAAGAAGGCGATTCTAACTATGTTAAAATGGCTGTTAGTGTCTTGTTACAATATTCAAATGCAGATGCTCAACCAGCCAAGCAGACAGCTTTTTATCGATACGATCGCACTAATAACTGGACTCGCGTAGCTTCCCACAGCGATTGGGATGCCTACGCTGCCTATCTAACATTTAACCACATCCTCTATGAAAATAGTCCGCGCTACGAATTAAAGGAAAATTCAAAAGCGTGGCGCTGTCGAAATTCCTACAAACCGGGAAATCCAGAACCTGATGTCAGGGAAGAAGCTTTTCCGCAACTTTGGGAACAACAACCAGCAGAACTTTTGCATTTGCTTTTGTCAAGTAGCTGTCGTCCGGTGCATCATTTTGCAGTCAAAGCATTGGGTGCGTGTCCGCAGTTTTGCGCGGAAATAGATCTGGATACTGCTATTAAATTGCTGAACAAACTTTATGAAGTGACGGTAAGGTTTGGGTTTGAGATTGCGCGTAACTTATATAATTCTGCCGAACCTCAGCGCGAGTTGGTTACGGCTGTGGTAAATTGTATAGTTGGTGAAGTGCGTGCAGAGGCTTATCGCTGGATTGAAGAAGGACGCGATCGCTATCTTTCCGATATCAATTTTATCGCAGATTTAGTTACCAGCGACTACCCCGACACTCGCCAATTCGCACGCCGACTCCTGAGTTCTTCAGTCATTACGGAAAATGCAGCAAAACTGCTAATTGCGCGAATCATCACCGAAATCTTAGCCTTATCTCCCAAATCGGATATCAACCCAGTTTACCAAGACAACATCGGCGAAAAAGTAAAAGACATAGCCGAAACTTTACTAACTTGCTTCACTCCTCAGCTACGCACCTTGGGTATGTCAGTTATTCACGATTTGCTAGAACATCCGCAGGTAGAAATTCAAGAATTTGGCGCTCGCATTCTATTAAATCACGAAATCGCCGCCGCCGATTTGCCGCCGGGATTAATCGATTCTTTGATGAATTCTCCCTACGAATCTGTACGCGGAGTAGGTATCCGAATTTTCGGTCAACTTCCCGACCCCACCTTGCTGAGTCAATACTCGCTGCTGGTAACAATGCTAACTCACGAATTAGCAGATATACGCAATGCGATTCGTCCGGTAGTGCGACGACTTTCCGCAGATTACCCGGACTTCGCCGCGAGATTGGCAACAGCGACGATCGATATGTTAATGGGGTCGGAAGCAAAAGAGGAAATTCGGGTTGCGATCGTTCGCTTGCTGAAAGAAGACTTACCTGGATGGATGACTGGTGTTACCAAAGATACAGCCTTGAGATTGCTGAAAGCCAAATCTTCCGCGACTCAGGAATTAGCCGGTTATGTGCTGAGTGCAAATCGCGATAAATGGGCAAATGATTTTGAGACAATAGAGATAGTTAGACTGGCGGATAACGAAATATTGTCTGTGCGAGAAGCGGCGCGAGAAATGTTTTTGCACAATCTCAATCGCCTGCGCGGAAACGAACAGGAAATGTTATCCGCAGTGCGAATAGTCGAGTGCAAGTGGGAGGACTCGCGGGAATTTGGATTTAGACTATTCAATACATTCTTCACCGCCGATGATTTGACACCCAACGTTTTAGTTAGTCTTTGCGATAGTGTGCGCGAAGATGTCCGCACTTTTGGCAGAAATTTAGTCATTCGTTACTTCAATGAATCCTACGGACAAGAATATCTGCTGAAATTCAGCGAACATCCCACAACAGATATGCAGATGTTTGCCACCAATTATCTGGAAAACTACGCAGTTAACAATCCCGAACGATTGCAAGAGTTGACACCATACTTTATAACTGTACTGTCGCGTGTAAATAAAAGTCGCGTCGCCAAACAGCGCATCTTTGCCTTTTTGGATAAAGAAGCGCAAAAAACAGAGGAAGCAGCGCGAGTCGTCGCCGAAATACTCACCCGACAATCAGTAACAATGGCAATTGGCGATAAAGCGACAGCAATTCAAAGTATGGTGAAAATCAAAAAAACCTATCCCCATCTTGACTTACCGATTCAGGTAAAACCGATTTCGGAAATTAGAAGATAGAAAACCTCACCCCCCGACCCCCTCTCCGCTGCGGAGAGGGGGAGGAAGAGAGAGGTTGATGTTAGCGCGTAGCGATCGCACCCATGCCTAAAAAAATTAGAGAATTGAAAAACTTGTTACTAAAAGCAGGATTTACTTACCGTTCTGGAAAGGGCAGTCATACAAAATGGTATCATCCGCTTCTACCCATACCTATTACTCTATCAGGCAATGATAGCAATGATGCTAAACCGTACCAGGAAAAAGACGTAAACAATGCGCTTGAGAGAGTACAGCAAATTCAAGGACAACAGGAGGAAGAAGAATGAAATATCACTATACCATAATAATTCAATGGTCAGATGAAGATAAATGTTATATCGTCAGTCTTCCTGAATGGGGAGAATTCTGCCACACACACGGAGATACATACGAAGAAGCGCTGGAAAATGCCCAAGAAGTGCTAGAACTTCTAGTAGAATCGTCATTAGAAGACGGTAAACCTCTGCCAGAACCTCAAACATTTGGAAAGTTGCTTCAGATTGCTTAAAATATAGCAAACGCTAAGGTGTAATGAAAGTTCTTAATTCCACCAAACTCAAGATTTCTAGATTCTTCTTCCCCTAGTCCCGACGCCCTAGCTATAACGATCGAGGAATAACAAACTATGGAAGTAAACTACGCCTACAAAGGAAATACCGCCGTAATTGACAGGGGCGATCGCACTCAAATGTCCTTCTCCCCGGACACCAAGCGCGAACCCACTTTTTTCATCGGCGAACTGCGCCAAAACATTGCTTTTCGCGAAGCTATCAGCGCCTTACACGATGTCGTCGTTTCCGACTTGCGGTTTAAACCAAAAGACAAAACCGCTTACAAAGAATGGGCGGCGAAACAGATGCAGATAGACTGGCAATTAGTAGCTGTCCAAAAACAAGAAGTTGCTAGTCGTATGAAGCAACTGCAAGAGGAACTCAAAGAACTTAATAACAACAGTTACCAGCGTCTCAAACCATATTACGATGCCAGAGATAAATTTCGCAACTATGTTTTTCAAAAGCAATTAGACCTGTATTTCTTATTCGATCCAGTTATCACAGTTCATCCAGATGAGATATTTTTTGAGTGCTTCAGCGTCGATGAATCCAGTTACGGACGCCTGGGTGCGAGTTACGAAGTATTCAAAAATATCGACGAATTCGCCTGCGGTACAACTAACATCGATTATTCCCACGACTTGTATAACGAATTTCAGAAAATCCGCAGTTACAAGACTACCAAATTAGAAGTAGATCCGTCAGGTTTTGAAGTTCAAACTACTAACGAAGAAGCTTTCAAAGAAGTCAAAATCGATTTACCGGATAGCTGGGTCAGAGGATTTTTACAAGTAAGTTCCGCAATGTCTTTACCGGCGACCCGATTCGATTTGCACCCGATGGATATCCACAATATGTGTTTGGTTTTGCGCCGCCACAAGGAAAAGCAAGGCCCGCGCAGTATGCGGTATCATTTAAAACCAGGGGAACCAGTGCGGGTGATTTTTGAACCGTGGAATATCGAGGTAGTTTGTCCGCGATCGCCCTACACGGGAACCTCAGAACAAGTCATCCGCGTTTGGGGACGCCGCCGCCTCCTCATCCTGGAACGTCTCATCGCCGTTGCTAAAAAGTTTACCGTCCACCTACTCGGTACGGGTATGCCTTCCTTCTACGTCGCCGATTTGGGCGATATGTCTTTCACCTTGGGATTGTCGGGATGGACTGCTAACGACTGGTCGCGATCGGGCAATTTTGACCTGATGACATCCCGCACAGAGGTAGACAACCTCACAAAACTCTCTATTTTCGAGATGCTGAAGCGGGATTGGTTACAAACGCCTGATTCGATCGCCAATCGCCTAAATGTCGATCGTTCTGTCGTTCTCAGCGCTCTCAGTGCTTACACGCAAGCGGGGCGTGCTATTTTTGACTTAAATAAGCAAGTGTATCGGGTGCGGGAATTGAGTCGGGAACCGTTACCGATGGATAAGTTACGTTTTGCTAACGAACGTGAAGAAAAGGCATCTCGCTTCTTGAGTCAAAATGCGGTGCGGGTGACTTCCTGTACTGGCGATCCGTCGAATGTGTTGATTTTGCAAGGCAATGTTAAAGATAAGGAAAAAACTTACACTCCCTCTTTGACGATCGACTCGGATAGTCGTATCATAAATGCAGAATGTACCTGCAATTGGCATTTCCAAAATAAGCTGTTCAAAGGCCCATGCGAACACATTTTGGCACTGCGAACTCAGCACCTCCGTCAAAGCAGGTAATTTGTTAACGCGCTACGCCAGAAGGCCCAACAGCCTTGCAATCCGGGCAGTGGATCGCTGTCCTTGCGTTTAGTTCGATCGCGCATCACTAGCCCGCTCTTTACTGTGCGTAGTGTCAGGTAGTATCGCTATTACGGTTTGGTTTCCGCGAAACTAATGAGCGATACTACCTGCACTACGCTTGAGTTGATCGGTCTAGTCCTGAGATGTTTACGAAGGGGCAACCTGATGGCAGTAGCGCATTATTTTTTCTTTCAATTAATCGAAATAGAAAATTTGTAGGGGAGAAGCATTCGGGCGACAATTTATCACGTAAAACCCAAAATTTTATATCCGAATGCTTCGCCCTCCCCCACTAATAATATGGATACCATTGAGCGATCGCCAGAAAATTACATTCAAGCAATGAACGAAGCCTTGGGTCAAGGCGGTCTTCACATCGCAACTAAAATATCAATAGAGGCGATCGAACATTACCCAGACCATCAAGAAATCCAGAAATACGCTCGTATTCTAGCTCCCCCAAAAACCACATTCCATAAATTGCCCCCCGATCTCTACGCACGCATTCATCAAGATTGGGTAATGCAGCATCGGTTTGACTATCGCGGACGATGGGTAGCACTCCGCGAAGGCAAATTGATTGCTGATGCGGCTTCTGCTGATGAACTAATCGATCGGGTAGGAGAAGAAAACATGAAAAGTGTATTTTTCACAGTGGTTTATTGATGATATTGCTTTCTCGTGATGGCGATACTTTTGCATCGGGTGCTATTCCATATTTTTACCGTCCAGCTACCGAAGGTGAAACCACAAATCGGATTATTCTGAGAGCAGAAATAGAAGGTTACGCCACAGAAGCGATCGTCGATACAGGTGCGCCTTATGTGGTGGTTGCACCGCGAGTTGCTAGGTTAGTAGGTTTTACTCAAGCATCTGCTTTAGATAGGGGAAGATTGCTAATTCGAGGAATGAGACTTGATGGAAGTATTGCACGTATGAGTATAACATTTCGAGCGCAAGAAGGAGAAAGCCTAACTCAAGAGGCTACCGTTTTCGTGCCGGATGTAGAAGAATATTGGGGCAATTTTCCCTCGTTTATCGGGTTAGCTGGTTTTCTGGAAAGAATACGTTTTGCTATCGATCCTTTAACTGACACTTTTTATTTTGGGCCACTTTCATAAAGCGCAAGTGCAAGATTTCAGTTAAAATAAAAAAGTTACTCACGCGCTATGCCATTCATGTGAAACAGCCTTGCAATTCGGGCGGTGGATCGCCGTCCTTGCGTTTAGTTCCAACAAGCATCACTAGCTTGCTCTTAAATGTACGAATCTGTCACGGATTTCCTATTACAGATAGGTTTCCGTGAAACTAATGAAGAAATCCGTAACAGATTCGCTTGAGTTGAGCAATCTAGTCCTGGGGTATTTACGAAGGGGCAACATTTTGGCAATAGCGTGTGATATTTTTTAATATGGCAATTTTTGACACAATTTCGCTTTTAATTTATTAATAAGACGTATGCTGACAAATTTGTAGATGGCAGAGGTTATGCAAAAACCGATTCGGATTCTATTGCAAACGACCATTCCCACGACGGAAGATGATTGGAGTATCGATCGCTTCTCATTATTGCGCGACTATCTCGCTTCTGTCAAAGACGAAGCGGGGAACAACCTCTTCGAGGTGACGGCGCGTGACCGAGAATCCGATGCAGAAGGAAACGACCCCATTTTAAGCAACCTTGGCGAATCAAATTTCGACGAACTATGGTTATTTGCAGTCGATGTCGGTAACGGACTCACGGAAAAAGACCATGCAGGTATTGCCGCATTTCATAACCGTGGCGGCGGTCTTTTTGCAACGCGAGATCATCAGGATTTAGGTTCGTCTATCTGCACTCTTTGCGGTGTTGGCGTTGCCCACTTTTTCCAAACGCGAAATTTAGATCCAGATGAATCTCGGCGTGCTAAAGACGATATTTACACCGAAAATATTTCTTGGCCGAACTATCACTCCGGACGCAATGGCGACTATCAAACAATTATCCCCGTCGCACCAATTCACGAATTATTAAAAAATCCCACATCGCCTTCAGGCATAATTGAATTTTTCCCGGCGCATCCCCACGAAGGTGCTGTAGGCGTTCCCTCAAGCGAAACTAACGGTCGTGTAATCGCAATGGGTAAAAGTAAAGTTTCCGATCGCACATTCAACCTCGCCGTTGTGTTTGAGTGGCCAAAAGATGCAGACGGCAACCAACTCGGTCGTGCGGTGGCCGAATCGACTTTTCACCACTTCTGCGATTACAATTGGGATGCAGATATGGGTTGTCCGACTTTTGTATCAGAAGCCCCCGGTAATACTATGAAGACAGAACCTCGCGCTTTGGAAGATATCAAAACTTATGTGCGAAATATAGGTTTGTGGTTGGCAAATAAAACCGTATAAGCCGAATTTCAGATTGCAAATTTAAAATTTTAAATTTGCAATCTAAAATCTTAAATTTGCAATAACCTCAATCAATTACCAACAATATGACTGACCAGCCAAGAACTCGCCAAGAACTGTACGATCGCATTCGTGAAACTTCTAGAGAAGAGGTAATTCTTGAGGAAATGATTCGCCTGGGATTTTGGCCTGCCCAAGGAGAAATACCGCAAGACCCTGCTGATGAAATTCGTCGTCGTGGAGAATTACAGAAGGAACTTAACGACCTCTACAAACAAAATCGTCAACTCAACGATGAAAATCTTCTCAAAAAACAGTTATACAAACAACGTTTAGCAGAGTCGCGGCGCAAGCGTCAGGAAACTAAAGAAAGGCGGGAAAGGGAAAGGCTAGAACGCGCAGAAGCTTGGCGACAAAAGAAGCAGCAAGATATTGTTTATTTAGGCGATCGCGTTTCTGGCGGACTCAACTACACCGACTGCGACGAACAGCGTTTGCAAAGTTACGGCTTACCCATTTACGGAACAGCCGAACAAATTGCCACCGCGATGGGAATTACTATGGGACAATTGCGCTTTCTCGCCTTTTCTCGCAAAACATCTCCCATTTCTCACTATATTCGTTTCAGAATCCCCAAAAAGACGGGAGGCGATCGCATCATTTCCGCCCCCATGCCGCGCCTCAAAAAAGCCCAACATTGGATACTTAATAATATACTAGAAAAAGTCGAATTGCACAACGCTGCCCACGGCTTTCGTCCGGGTCGTTCAATTGTCAGTAACGCCCAACCTCACATCGGTGCCGAAGTTGTAATCAACTTCGATTTAAAGAACTTTTTCCCCTCAATTTCCTATCAGCGAGTTAAAGGGCTGTTTATATCTTTGGGATATTCAGAAGCAGCAGCGACAATATTCAGTTTATTGTCTACAGAACCGGATATTGAGGAAGTAGAATTAGATGGCAAAACTTATTATGTAGCCCTGAGCGATCGCCACCTTCCCCAAGGCGCACCCACCAGTCCAGCTATTACTAATATACTCTGTCGCCGACTCGATCGCCGCCTCACCCAAATGGCTGAAAATCTTGGATTTACCTACACTCGTTACGCCGACGACCTCACCTTTTCTGCTTCTGGCGATAACCGCCGTCATATTTGTAACGTACTGAGACGCACCGAATCAATAGTCGAACACGAAGGTTTTGTAATTAATGAAGAAAAAACCAGAATCCTTCGCAATTCCCGACAGCAAGATGTAACTGGAGTTATAGTTAACGATAAACCCAACGTTGATAAGAAAACTCTCAAACGCTTTCGGGCAACTTTGTATCAGATCGAAAAAGACGGATTAGAAGGCAAACGCTGGGGTAATTCTTCAGATTTAATTGCCTCAATTCAAGGATTTGCTAACTTCGTCGCAATGGTCAATCCCGAACTCGGTGCAGAGTTTAAAGAACAGGTGAAACGCATCAGAGAAAAATATAAGTAAGGCCATATTTGTACAATTTCGCTCTACTTGAGTTATAATGAGTGCAAAGGTAGGAATACATTGTCCAATGCAATAGTCTGGGTTCTGTATGCCCAACTGGTACGCCGATCGTTGAATCGAGCGTATACCGCCGACCAATATATTACTACCAGTTGAAAGTTAACTCTCTTGTTAGAGCGATCGGTGGATCGCCGATCGATAACGGGTTTACCCCTGTACTTTCAGCAAAAACTCTTTCGCCCTGAATAAGGGCACCTTGTTAGGGACAAGGCACATTCGTAGTTACAAACTTGGTAGCTACAAATTCAGTAAAAACTACGACAGAGAAAATCTGTTTTCGTTTGGCAAACTCTGCGGTGTTGGTGTGATGCTATCGTTTATCGTCCGCGATATCGGTAGTCACAGCAAAGAAGCCAGTGCAATTGTTTTCTCTCTAACTTGAGTATGTTCCTTCGTTTGACACATCCATTTTTCTGGAACTGACAAACCGAACGACATATTTGAGCGCTGTTATCTTTTTCTAGATTGCCTTTGGGTAATCTAAGTAAAAATCCCAGCAATCTTAATCCAGTGAGATGAGATGCAATTTGCCCGCAACTGAACTGTAAACACCCGCATTTGCAGAGTTTAAAAATAATATTATTTAGTAAATCCCTACCACCTGACATTTTTTGTGCTACATTAAGTAGCGAGTTAGTAATACATTAACTGGCTGTGGTTTGGGTTCTGTATACCCAACTGGTGCGCCAACCTCTGAATTGAGCGTATATCGCACATTAATGCGTCACTACTCGACAGTTTGATTAGCTCAGTGGGAGAGCATCCGATCGCATCGGTAGGTCGTAGGTTCGAGTCCTACATCAAACGCCCTGGAAGTTAGCTCACTGGTAGAGCGATTGGCTCATAACCAATTTGTCGCAGGTTCGATTCCTGTACTTTCAACCAACCCTGTCCGGGTCAAAAGACAAATTCGCGGAATAGAGCAGTCTGGTAGCTCGTTGGGCTTGTCCCCAAAGGTCAGTGGTTCAAATCCACTTTCTGCCCCACCAACCCTGTCCGGGTCAAAAGACACTACTCTTTTAAAGTAGCTTTCTCAACTCTATTAGGAACTCTGCGATGTAGGTGCGTATTATCGATCGCTACTCGTGACGATCGCTAGTAACTGTAAAGGAGCCAGTGCAATTGTTTTCTCCCTAACTTGAGTATGTCCCTTCGTTTTACCGCTCCAGTTTTCTGGAGATAGTAAAGCGAACGGCGTATTTGAGCGTTGCGATATTTGTCTGAATTTCCCTTGGGAAGTTTAGACGAAAGTAGCAGCAATCTTAATCCAGTTTTCGAGACACAATTTGCCCGCAACTGAACTGCCAACACCTACACTTGCAGAGTTTAAAAATATAGTGTAGTATATGTATTATGCAAATCGTTCAAAAACTCAACTAGAGGTATGTTGTTGCGCTTCAGCGCCAAAGTGCAACAACATACCTAAAAAGCAAACTTTGCCTAATAACGTTCCCACTATGCAAAAATTTGATAACCAACTAGAAACATTTTATGCCACAAATGGCAAAGAATGGCGGGATTGGTTAGAAAAAAACCATCGCACCTCTATTGGTGTATGGCTAATTTATTACAAAGTAAAAAGCGGTCAGCCAAGCATTAAATATACAGAAGCAGTTAAAGAAGCTTTATGCTTTGGTTGGATTGATAGTAAAGTTAAAGCTTTAGACGCAGAACGTTATATGCAAATATTTACTCCTCGCCAACCGAAAAGTGTGTGGTCAAAATTAAATAAGCAGTATGTCGAAGAACTGATCGATCGAGGTTTGATGACTGAGGCTGGC
The DNA here is from genome assembly GCF_014696265.1 of Aerosakkonema funiforme FACHB-1375. Classification (GTDB taxonomy): domain Bacteria; phylum Cyanobacteriota; class Cyanobacteriia; order Cyanobacteriales; family Aerosakkonemataceae; genus Aerosakkonema; species Aerosakkonema funiforme_A. Next base: position 59,211 of record NZ_JACJPW010000041.1, read on the forward strand.
TTGTCAAAAATTGTAGCCGCAAAACAAGACAGTTCGTGGAATACTTTGGATGCGATCGAAGCATTAATTATCCCAGATGACTTACAGCAAGCATTAGCAACAAACGAAACTGCCAATCAATATTTTGAAGCATTAAGCAGATCGTCCAAAAAGAATATCCTTTTTTGGATTGCAAGTGCTAAACGTCCCGAAACAAGGTCGAAGCGAATCGAGCAAACCATAATTTCAGCAGCGCAAAACCAGAAACCCAAGTTATAAATGTAGTCACGAGTATGTTATTTCAACTGCGAATTCCTAAATTATCTCTGCAATTTTCTATGTGGAAAACCTTTTACATCAAACCTAACGAAATTGGCATCTTATATCACCGCAGTGATTTTAAGAAAATCTTGCAGCCCGGTACTTACACATATTTCGGTCAGCACTGGCAAGTAAAAACTTACGATCTCAACCAACCAGAAGCAAAGATTGACAACTTGGAATTATTGCTGCGAAATAATAGTTCCGAATTACAGCAATATCTTTTAGTAGTAAGGACTGCATTCAATCAAACTGCTTTAGTGCGAGTGGGACAAAATTGGGTGAGTGTTTTACCAAATCAATTGCGAGCTTTTTGGCGCGGTTTTATTGACGTAAAATCTCATATTTTTGATTTGAATGAAAGCTTGGAATTACCTGCCGATTTCGTACAGCAAATACGTGGAAGTACCTTGTATGGAATCAAGAAATTCCAAATTTCAGAATCTGAAATTGGTTTGCTTTACGTGCAGAATAACTTTGTGCGATCGCTCTCACCGGGCGAGTACGCTTTTTGGGCTGTCGATCGAGATGTTACAGTCCGGAATCTCAGCCGTATTGTACCCAATCCCGGCTTTCCCTCCGAGGATGTGCTGATCGATCGACATCCTGAGTTTGTGGCGGCTTACTGCGAGATAGTTCAATTGCAGAATCAGCAAGTCGCCATTGTACGCGATCGAGGTAAAGTTATCTCCATCCTACCGCCGTCTAGCCGCAAATTATTTTGGCAAGGTGTGGAAGTAGAAGTAATTGACATCAGCAATGATGCTAAATTGCCAGCTAATTTAGTGACAGAATTAGTCTTGAATGCGCCAGAGATAGTCCGCAATTTTTTGCACATTCGGGAAGTTCCAGCACAGCATATTGGATTACTTTACATCAATCAAGAATTTCAAACACTACTCCAACCTGGAATACACGCTTGGTGGATATTTGGACGCTCTTGGCAAACGGAAGCAATTGACCTCCGCTTGCAAACTATGGAAGTATCCGGTCAAGATATCCTCTCTAAAGATAAAGTACCTCTACGCTTGAATTTAACTGCTGGTTTCCGCATAGTAGACCCATTGAAAGCCAAAAATAGCTTGTCAGATGTAGCTGCTTTCTTATACAAAGAATTACAATTTGCTTTACGGGCGGCAGTCGGCGAACGAACTCTAGATGCTTTATTGGAAGATAAAGGCGCGATCGATAGAAGCGTTGCTGAATACATTCGTCAGAAAACCGCAGAGTATGGAATTGAATTTGACTCCGTTGGCGTAAAAGATATTATTCTCCCTGGTGAGATTAAGACTATTTTGAGCAAGGTTGTAGAGGCAGAAAAAGCCGCACAAGCTAACGTAGTGCGCCGCCGTGAAGAAACTGCTGCCACTCGCAGTATGTTGAATACCGCTAAAGTGATGGAAGATAATCCTGTTGCTTTGCGTCTGAAGGAGTTGGAAGTGCTAGAAAGAATTGCTGAAAAGATCGATCGAATTCAAGTTAACGGCAGCTTGGATAGCATTTTGACGGAGTTGATTCGCATCAACAGGGAATAAATTTTATAGGGTTTTCGACTCGATAAAATACATCTGGTGTAGGGGTGGGTTTAGCCATTTTGGTGGGCAGTGCCCACCCTACGATTCATTCTGTCCGCCTACTTAATTATCCTCATCGAATGAATCATCGGGAATAAAGTCAGGCGCATCGAAATAGTAGCGTCCCTCTGCTTCAATTATTCGCTCAAATAGTTGGGGAATTCCTTTCGCAATAACCGCAGCACTTTCGGGCTTCAACAGCTTGTACTCTTTTTTGAAAGTTGAATCCATGAAAGGCATAAGTTCTCCTACAATTATCCACCATTCGCTATAATCTTTGTAAGTTCCATCTTCCCAGTTTCCCGTTGAGCGACTTACATCAGCATAAGCAATGCAACGACCGTCATTGAGGTCGATAAAAGCTGTCGCATATTTGTACGGGCGGTACATGATGTATAATAAGTAATCTTGTATCGATCGCACCCGCCAACTGTGTTCCGTATTGGCAAATAAAGTCGCTTCATTAAATCGTTCTAACAGTTGTATAAGTTCTCCTGGCATCTCCGGAATACGAACACGATTATTGCTCGATCGATCCAAAGGTGGTTCTGTTTCGTGTTCCTGCTCTAACAAATCTAACAACTTAGCAAAATTATCTCGCGAACTGCCCAACCTATTTCCGGTTGAAGAGTGCCGTCGTCTGGATCTTGTTTAATACCAATAAATCCACCTACTAATTCTAGCGATTTCTCACCTAACGCTGTCTTCAATTTAAATGGAGCGCAGGACAAACCAATAGGGATATATTGAGGAGAAATACCATCGGAAACAGTTATATCTGTGCGAGCTACATCTAGAATTGGATTTCTAATTTTAAAATCATTTGCGTAATCTTTAAGATATGGGAAAAGATCGGCTAACCATCCTGTAATTACTTCTTCCCCGTAAACTGACTCAGGTTTGTAAATCTCACGCCAAAAACTTAACGAAGGTTTGCCTTCAGCCGTTTCTACAAATCCTCGACAAATTGGCAACAACCTTTGTGTCCACCATTCAAGTTCGTATTCAGCTATCTTCTCGACACGATGCTGAATGCTGCGCCAATCATCCACTGTACCTTGCAAAGTCACGAAAGGAATACCGCAAATGCACATACGCAAGTAATCGAAATACTGCTGGAAAGCATCCATCATCACCATATGACTTGCAGTGCGTATTCTTGGCGTAGTGGTGCTGAAATTGCATTCCATCAAGTCGCACAAATCTGCACCTACCTCTGCGCGAATACCCCTAACCCATTGTTCTATAACTTTTTCCCAGTGGTGAGGTTGTGTCAGTTCGTCTGTTTCCGATTTAAGTACAATTTTCCCCTGATGGCGTACAAAACGAGAGCGAAGCGCTTCCGCGTTATTATTGATATGATGTGCAAAACCTTGTGCGATCGTCATCCAAATCGTATCGGGAGTAAGCAACAAGGGTCGATGTTGACTGAACGCTATGTGAACAGCGCTTACCAAAGCATTGTCGCTGCTATCTTCGACAAGTGGGAACTCCGGGTGGTGACTGAATGCAAGTACCGGACTTCCATAGCACTTTTCAAACTGTAACAAAGCACTTTTTTCTGCAACCAAGTCTTGACATGGTTTTACATCATCGACTTGGAAACAAATTTCTCCTACTCTCTGACTTATAATGGGGGCTATATCGTTCATAAGTAGCTTTGATTGAGGTAGATTTTAGGGCGGCGAACACGCGCTTAACCTATTTTATATTTGTTATTCAGAAAAAGGGTAATTATCTTTCGGATTGATTTTGCAAAATGCTTACTTAACGCAAGTTCCTAGTTATTAATTTTGAGTCTGTAGGGTGCGTCGATGTGCATAATTTTGGCGATTATGATTAATTTTATCGCTCGTGAATGAGCCTAATTAATCTAACACCACAAATTGAGTTAATTATGTCACATTTGAGTGCGATATAAAACTCGTCCTGCCAATTAACGCTAATTGGGATGCGGACTACGAAAGTGATGCTTTTTTAAGCCCAATAGTCAATTTTTGGATCGTCTTTATCCCATTCTGGATCGTCTTTAGCAAATTCACCCCATCTAACATTCTCTAAAATCGCTCCTTCAAAAATCGTGCCCTCAAGTTTAGCTCCCAGCAATGTGGCAGATGTTAAATCTGCTCCTGAAAAATTAGCTTCTACTAAGTTACTATTAGCTAAAAAAGCCCGCATGAGTTGGGCATTAGAAAGATTAGCTCTTTTGAAAGTGACTCTCATCATATCACAACCTTCAAAATTTGCTCCCGCTAAGATAGTGTCTGATAAATTAGCATGGGAGAGGTATGCTCCTCGAAAATCACATAATTCCAAATTAGCACCTCTCAAATCGGTAAAATACAAATCCACTTCTTTGAAATCCGCGCCTGCTAAGTTGATGCCAGCAAGAGAAGCGCCTCTTAAATCCCATCCAGTAAACACTTCTTCAATGTAAGGCAACTCCGACAGAAAGTGTGCCCAAGGCTGTTTTAATTGCAACGCAGTAATTACGTTGGTAAGCATAGCTTGGCATTTTTCATACTGCCATCGACTTGTCAATTTGATTCGATCTTTTTCTATTTCCTTGTATATATTTTTAGCCTTCTCCAACAGAAAATCGTCTAACATCTGTTACTCCTTTGGTGAACTTTACTAATTAATTTGAAAACTCTAGAGAGTCTGTTCTCAATAAAAAGAGGTTGTTTCCACAGGGATCTAGTTCCCAAAACCTTTACCTGTAATTGTTTGGGGGCGCTTGTCGCCCCCTGAACCGACGCGCTGATAATTTTCTCAGAATTAGTCAAGCTCAGTACGACTCTTGGAGATTGCGTTACTGCGAATTCGTTAGGACTCGATCGAATATAGTTGCTACTAATTGCGCTCCTTGGGAGAAAAAATGATGGGAGCAATTACGATCGCTATTGTTGCGCTTGATGCGTTCGCGATAGCGATGCGGAGCATTATCGCTTTGTTGTGCAAACTTTAGGTCATCCGCCCAAAGGAGAACTTTTCCTACCTACCGACTCTTTATGAGGAAATTTTATCGAAATTTGCAAAAATTACCAAAAAGCCCAAGCTCTGCGCCAAAAGATGCTCTACACTTTGAAGAAACACCCTAGCCCCAGAGATTGGGCAAATTTTACGCTGCAAAAGCGAAGCGAAGTGAGGCTAAGCCTACTCCTCTTCGTCGTCACCCTCTGCGGAAACAGACTGGTTGCGTTTTCTAGAAGAAGAAAAGTTAGTCGTATTTTTCCGTTTGCGATACTTTCGTGCGTATGCTTGGTTACGCAGTGCTTTTTCTTTCTTTAGATTGCGGCGTTTCGCCATTTTGACCTCATTGCGGAAAAAAACAGTAGCACTTCTGCAATATATTGAGGCGCTACTATCTTTAGGTATGATTAGGGTTGCCGCTTAGCCTTGTTTTTTAGGTAAGCTTAGTTAAGATATCACAAATTCAAAGCAGTGTCAAGACAAAGTTACCCTCACAAGGCTGAGGATCTGTGTAGGTTTGATTAATCTTAACCCCTAGTTAACACTAGAGGCATCCAACCTGTTCTAATAACTGCTGCGATCGCTACGCCTGTCTTCCTGGGGTCTTGCCTTGTTTACCCGCAGCTGACGCCCCATCCATTCAGAAGAGTTTAAATCCGAGATAGCTGCATCTTCTTCAGCTTCGCTGACCATTTCCACGAAGGCAAAACCTCGCGCTTTGCCTGTCTCCCGGTCTACTGGTAAGACTACTCGTTTGACAGAACCATACTCTGTAAATAATTGTTTAATATCTTCGGAAGTGGCTTTATAGGACAGGTTGCCAACGTAAATGGTCATAAAAAATCGTCCATCGATCGAGAAGACCAGATCCAGGCCAGTTAAGGATGTTCCAGAAGTATGACTGGCTTCGAGCTAAAAATTTACCGTACTTTTCCGGCCTTTATTCGGTACTTTAGCCCAAATCGGTCATTTTTTCCTTTACCTTACCGCACCTTGTATCTGCATTGCTGTTTATTATAGCCGGGTCTGCTCTTAGCCGATCGTGTTGGAGGTGACATTGTGAAAATCTTTTGCTGGCACTTTAGATAGAGCTACTTTTATCCAGGTGAAGCGATTTGGAGAGCCCTCGCTCCTACGGTAATTTAGAATACATTTTATTTAAAGTTTTACCTAAAGCAAACAAATGTAAACCCTTATAGGGATGAGGTTTCGCTGCGATTCCTACCCCTATTGCTGATTCAGTAGACTTACGGTTTCGGTTACGTTTTTACCTAAGTACAGGCTGGAATCGTTCTGATTTTGCGAAGTAACACCCAAGAAAAAGTTTACAGAGAACGTGATTGCAGCCGCTAGTATTAGTTTTTCCAACATACTCAACTCTCCCATTGACAGATGGCATCACCGCAGAAACACCGATACTATTAATATCGATCCTTTTTATAAGGTGTCTGGTGATGGGTATCTTTCAAAAAAGGTGACAATTATCCTAGTGTCAAGTGATTTAAGTCACGGCTACTTCTAATTTCCCTGAACTAACCAGTCAGTTTCAGCTAGCTAGAACAATCTCTCTCGGCAGGCAGGATGCCTACCCCACAAGAATTTTTGGAAATGTCTATTGAACAAACAAAAAATCAGAATAGTAATGCCATAAAATTGGCTGTACGGATGCGGTAAATGCAGCCTTACAGCCTGATACAGTATAATTTCAGCTATGCGACGCTCCAGGCATTAGAAAAACAATTGCAGCCCCAAACTGGCAATACCGCTTAAGAAATTAAGAAAATTCGAGCCGCCGCCAGAACGCCTGGGTTTATTAGCTGTTTCAATTCCTTTAATAACATCTTGAGCTAATTGATATCCCTGCTGATTTCCTTGCGCCGTATAAAGTTGTGCCGCTCGCTGAGTATCTGTCATCGCTCCCGTCTTGTCCCCTTGTTGGAAGCGAACCATACCGCGCCCCATGTAAACTTCTGCATAGTCGGGTTTAATATTCAGCGCCTGGTTGAACAGTTCCATCGCTCTAGCATAATTGTCTCTCTCCGCTTCTGCCATTGCCCATCGATAGAAGTCCTCAGCTGTACCGGTGTAACTTGGCAATCCGATCGCACCCAAAAAGTTAGCATTAGTTAAACTAGCACCAACCAAATTAGCCTGAGCGAGAAAAGTATCTCTCATATCCGCAGCATTCAGATTGGCACCGCTGAGATTGGCACCGCTGAGATTGGCACCGAACAGACTCACACCCGTAAGATTGGCATTGCTGAGATCTGCACCGATCAGGTTGGCGCGACTGAGATTAGCGCGAGTCAAATCAGCACCGCTGAGATTGGCGTTAGCCAAATTAGCCATCACCAATCCCGCATTGCTAAGATCGCACCTGGGACATTGCTTTGTGGAGAGCAGCTGTCTGATATGGTCGGGATTGGCAGCTTCGGCAGGATTTGCCAAACTAAAGGTTGTCAGCAGTGTTGCACTAGCCAAGAGTTTTGATTTCATAAGCTTATCGAGAACGATCGCCATCGGATCTTTTCTGTATATCAGCAATTGTGCTAAATCTGTGTCATTTCCACAAGTCATCTAAAATGCTGAGTCAAGACGAGCTAAAAAAAAGAACGGCAAATCACTGAGGTTGAGAGCCTGTGAATTCTGGTTGGCTAATACTTGTCAGGTTCTCTGATAGTAGATTGACCGCACGAGCGAATTCTGGAATCACTTCGCAACATCCGCGTCATAAATTGATTGTTTATCTCTCGACTTTAGTACAATTATCCTCATAACCGCTCCCCTGTGATTTAATTATTTCAAAATATAAAAGCGATGGCTAATTGTAGCTTAACGTCTTAACTTCGATAATTTCTACAAAACTCTAGATTGACATTTTCATCGAATTTTGGAATTGAATAAGTCAGTTAGTCAAAGGCCGATCCCAATCTTACAGTTCCTCAGCCCATCGTCTTCTAGCAAAAAGAATAGGTGACAATCGCATAGTTTGGCGATCCTAATGGCCATATACTACGCTTTGTCACGCAAGTTATTTCATTTTGGGGGAAGCACCCACCTGGGCACAAGATGTTGGCGGCACTATATTTATAGGCGATACTATAATAAGCCAAATTACTACATGGCATCAGTCAGCCGCAATCGGGGTGAGTTCTGCCAAAGAAATAAAGATGGAGACCGCATTTAAGAGGATATGAAAATATGGCAGCCGATTACGATATAGTCATTATTGGTGGTGGTTCCGCCGGGTTGGTTGTTGCCAGCGCCGCAGCCCAACTAAAAGCAAAAGTAGCGCTAGTGGAACGCGATCGCCTTGGTGGCGACTGTCTTTGGTATGGCTGCGTACCGAGCAAATCTCTCCTCCACGCTGCCAAAATGGCTTATCAAGTTAAAAATGCTGCACGCTTCGGGATCGACTGCGAAAACCGGGAAATTGAATTTGCCAAAGCTATGGGTCACGTCCGCAGTGCGATCGCTGCCATTGAACCCCACGATTCACCAGAAAGATTTCAATCGTTAGGTGTGGAAGTAATTTTTGGTTCCGGTCAATTTATAGACGAACAAACTTTTTCAGTCAATCATCGCCGTCTCACAGCCAGGGCATTTGTAATATCCACAGGTTCTCGACCCGCAATTCCTCCTATCCCCGGAATTCAAGAAGCAGGATATATTACCAACGAACAAGTTTTTCAGCTAACTAAATGCCCTAATTCGCTTGCCGTAATAGGCGGCGGGCCAATAGGATGTGAATTGGGACAAGCTTTTTCTCGCTTGGGTTCTCAAATAACTATTATTGCCAGCAGGGATTACATTTTACCCAAGGAAGATCCGGAAGCAGCCCAAGTTGTGCAATCTCAAATGGAATCGGAAGGAATTACTGTCATCACAAAAACACGGGTGGAACGAGTGGAAATCGCCGACGGTAAAAAGCAAATATGGGCAGGCGATCGCCAAATTATTGCAGATGAAATCTTAGTTGCCGCAGGCAGAAAACCTAATATAGAATCTCTCAATTTAGAAGCCGCAGGAGTGGCAGTTGACAAACAAGGAGTAACGGTAAATGCTAAACTCCAGACAACTAATCCTCGCATCTATGCTTGCGGCGATGTGATTGGTGGATACCAATTTACCCACGTCGCCAGTTACGAAGCAAGTGTAGTGCTAAAAAATGCCTTATTCCTACCTCTGACAAAAGCCAAGTATGAAATAATTCCTTGGGCAACATTTACCGATCCAGAATTAGCGCGAGTTGGCTTAACCGAACAGCAAGCTAAAGAAAAATACGGCGATAAAATTTACGTACTGAAGCAAAATTTTGCTGATGTCGATCGCGCCCAAGCAGAAGCCGCAACTGGCGGATTTGCCAAAATTATTACCCGCCCTAACGGTGTAATTCTCGGTGCCCATTTAGTCGGCCCTTCTGCCGGCGAATTAATCCACGAAATTGTCTTGGCAATGTCGCACAAGCTGAAAGTTTCTGCCCTTAGCAGTATTATCCACATTTACCCCACTCTAGCAGAAATAAACAGCAAAGCGGCACTTCAACTCACCAAACAAAAATACGCTAAAAACCAGAAACTCCAAACTATCCTCCAAAAAACCTTCCAACTTATGCGAAGCTTTTAAAAGCCTCACCCAATCTCCCTCAGTCGTAATAGCAGAGGAAGAAGACAAGCAAAAAATTTTTATTTGGCGTCAATCTCTGCCTACCTTTGCCTTAAAAAAAATTCATTTCTAAGTTATGCACAGGCTGTTAACCGGGGCATTGAAAGTTGAAAATATCACAGTAGCGATCGCAGACTTACCAGTATCGTTACATAATACAAAAATCGTACAGTTATCCGATTTCCACTACGACGGAAAGCGACTTTCGGAAAACTTGCTAGAAGAAGCGATCGCTGCTAGCAATCAAGCCGAACCTGACCTTATTGTACTTACCGGCGACTACGTAACCTCAGATCCCGCCCCTATTTATAACCTAGTACAGCGACTCAAACACCTACAAAGTCGTATGGGTATCTATGCTATTTTAGGCAACCACGACCTTTACTTTCGTCACTCGAAACAGCAAATTCGTACAGCCCTAACTAGCATCGGCATTCGCCTCCTCTGGAATCAGGTAGCTTATCCCTTTGGCCCAGGATTAGCGCTGGTAGGTCTTGCTGACTTCCATTCTGCCAAATTCAAGCCTGGGCCGATCCTCAAACAGATAGACTCCGCCATTCCTCGCATTGTCTTATCCCACAATCCAGATAGTGCTGAAGTTTTGCAACAGTGGCGCGTGGATTTGCAACTCTCAGGTCACACTCACGGCGGACAAATTTTGTTACCCCATTTAGGCCCACTACCTGCATGGTTGCCAACTCTTACTCGCACGATTCCCAAATCGCTGCGCCCCTTTCTACCATACGCCCGCAAAGATTGCCGCAAACTATTTCAGCATTGGGAATGGGCGCAAGGTTTGCATCAGATTGCCGCAAACCGTTTGTATGTCAACCGAGGATTGGGAACCTATTTACCCGGACGCCTCTTCTGTCCTCCAGAAGTCACTATCATCAAGCTAATGGGTGAGCCCGTGTCTTAGCAAGCATTTTTAAACCCGCCCAGCTACTTGGATAAACATTTAGTAGCTTGCGGCGGGTTAAGATCTGTCGATTTAATTGGAACGAATTACAACCAGGTGTTTCCAAAAAGAAGGAACTTAACTACAATAAGGTGGACTTGAACCGCAACCGACCGTAACCGGACTTTTGCATCACCTCCGTGTATTCACACAGCCGATTAAGATAGTGATATCTGCTTTGCGTTCTAATATCAAACATTAATCCGGGCTGAACGCAATGCCACTTTTCTTGGATGAATCTCACATCGGTCAGACGTTGCGTTTGGATTGGAGCGGGAGGCACTAGCTCGAATCCAAGTGTTTTGTTTGAAGACTTTATTGATTCGTGCCTTAGTTTTTAAGTTAGCATTTGTTTCCCAGCGGTGCGATAGTTATTTACAAAAGTTTATAGAGTTTTAATTTTTGAAATAGTTCATTACTCTGATTAATTTTGAAGCGATCGTACAGAAAAAAAGCCTCCCTTGATCTTAGGAGGCAAAAGATTGAGCGACTATCAAGAAGCTATTAGAAAAAAGGATGCAAAATTTGGCTTTTATTGGCCTGAACCGCCCGCGCTACCTGCGCCAGCACCGCTCCCGGATGTGCCGCTACCTGTCGCACCACCAGTAGAACCGCTCCCGGATGTGCCGCTACCTGTCGCACCACCAGTAGAACCGCTCCCGGATGTACCATTACCTGTAGTACCGCCGAGGGAACCGCTACCGGATGTACCATTACCTGTAGTAGCGCCGAGGGAACCGCTACCGGATGTACCATTACCTGTAGTACCGCCGAGGGAACCACTACCGGATGTACCATTATCTGTAGTACCGCCGAGGGAACCGCTACCGGATGTACCATTACCTGTAGTACCGCCGGTGGTAGAACCGTTACCGAATGTACCATTACCTGTAGTACCGCCGAGGGAACCGCTACCGGATGTACCATTATCTGTAGTACCGCCGGTGGTAGAACCGCTACCGGATGTGGTGCCACTGTTACCTAAAGAACCTGAAGTTGCAGCGTCATCATTTTGGTTTTGCGATCGATCCGGTGCTGTCTGTACAGAAGGCAACTGTCTAGTTCCCGTAGAAGTGCCTGTTGAGCTTTGGGATCTACTTTCACTGCCCGAACTTTGATTTTGTTGTCCAGAACTTGGTGGAACGTTAATGTTAGTTTGTGGAGCTGGTGCTGGAGAAGATGGTGATTGTTGAATAGTAATGTTCGGTTGCGGTGATGGAGAAGCCGGCGTTTGTCTTTGGGGAACCGGAACTACTACTGGAGATCTATCTATAGTTGTTTCGCGCTGTATTATCGTTCTATCTGGAGCCGGACTGGGTGATTGATTTGCTCTAGGTGCCGGTACGGGAACGATCGCAGGTGCAGGTACGGGCTCATTATTCCGCTGGTTGAAGAAGTATAATCCAGCAGCACCGAGACCGACAAGAGAAGTGAGGATAATCCCCAGTAGCAAGCCGCGAGCTGCATTATTATTATCGCGAGTAGTTTGGTAACCTTGTTGGTGGCGACGTTCGGCCATGCGACCGTGAGTGTAACCGTCGCGATACTCATCTGGTGTTGTACCGTGAACTGTTTCCGTGTTTTGCGTTACTCTGCTATCAGTGTTTCCTTTGGGATCTTGATAAAATTCACGCTCAGAGGTGGTGCGATTGTTGTGGTCTGTCATGGCTTTTGATACAACTCCCTTGCGGAATAAACAAATGGAGAAATCTACTGCACTGCCTAAAAAGCAGATTTAAACAGCGATTTATTTGTTCTATTAATTAAGCAGGATTTATTTTTTATCCTGTAAAGCTAGAATAACCAGTAAATTCTCACCCCTGGCTCTATCCCAAGTCGAAATCATCCTTACGTCAAAAGATTGACTTTATCCCTGGCACAACAGGGGATTGCACTAGCGCAATATCAATCTTAGGGTGTTAGACACGAACGTATTAAGATTCCACTTAAAACTAAGTTTGATTGGGAGATTATTCAAAACAACGATCGCACTTTAAATTACCGAAAACCGTGCGTGAAAGCCCCTGGCTTTAGACATGGGGATGAAACGCACCTGGCGATTTTAATCGCCGTCAAGTCCCTGGTTTCCACTTCTGATTCTCAAT
>NZ_JACJPW010000042.1 GCF_014696265.1 Aerosakkonema funiforme FACHB-1375
CTAGCCCCTAGCCCCTAGCCCCTAGCCCCTAGCCCTAGCCCCTAGCCCCTAGCCCATTCTTTGAGTATAAAATGACTATTTACTTTTACAGCAATCGCGAAGAACCATACGGCTGTTTCTCCAACTTTTCACCTCACGGCTTTGAGTTGGATGGCTTTTATTGGCCTACCAGCGAACATTATTTTCAAGCGCAAAAATTTGTCGGTACACCCTACGCCGATCGCATCCGTCTGGTCAAAACGCCGAAGGATGCCGCCAAAATGGGACGCGATCGCTCTTTTCCCCTCCGTCCCGACTGGTCACAGGTCAAAGACGACATCATGCGACGAGGAGTTTTGCGGAAATTCCAGACTCATACCGATATCCGCGAAGTATTAATTTCGACAGGAGATGAACTAATTGTCGAAAATTCTCCGATTGATTACTATTGGGGTTGCGGTGCCGATGGCAGCGGGAAGAATATGTTGGGTAAGATTTTGATGGAAGTACGAGAAATATTGCGCGATCGCATCAATTAGGCATTTTCAGATCGATATCGCAAATGCAAGGAGAAATTCCGTGTTGGAAAATTTAGAAACAATAGACTGGCATCAACTTACGCACGCTTATGGGCCAGCCGACGATATCCCAGTATTGATTAGATACCTGACATCAGAAAATACCGAACTGCGCGAAGCCGCTATTTACGAACTATACGGCAATATTTGGCATCAAGGTAGCGTCTACGAAGCTTCCGCATTCGCGATTCCTTTTTTGATCGAATTACTACAAAACGAACACGTACAAAAAAAAGAGCAGATATTGATTTTACTGGCTTATCTAGCAAGGGGTAATTCCTGGCACAAAAAACATCAAAATTCGATATTTTTAATTGACGATCGAGATACACCTGAGTTTCAAGAAAAAGTAAAAATCGAACAAACTTGGGTTGTAAATGCACGCAATAGAGTTTATGAAGGTCTGAGGCTTTACTTGAATTTGCTTGCAGATGCCGACCCGAAAATTAGGATAGCTAGTGCATATACTCTAGCTTGTTTACCCGATCGCGCTCCAGAAATTATACCGGAAATGCTTAAATGTCTGCACAGAGAGGCAGATCGGCAAGCCAAAGCCAGCATGGTTTTGAGTCTGGGAACGCTGGTTGAACCAGAATCTAAATACCTAGCACTTTTTACAGAAATTTTACATTCAAAAACGAGCGATCTCGTCAAATTGGTAGCAGCAATGATGCTAACTCAACTTGCCAGGAACAAAACTCCACAAGAGGCGATCGCATTTTTGGTAAATACAATTTCCGACTCTAAATCTGTGGCTGAATTGTATTCCCAACTTCCGTGGGCTGATGGCGATGTCGTAGCGGATGTCAGCCGATATTTCTGTTATTTGGAAGCAGAATCAAACCAATTTCCCTTGACAGACCTGATAGAAGCACTGTCAACTGTGGATGCCTACAGCGCTCTCACTGTAGCGGAAACACTATTATACGTAACTTTTAACGGCAAGACAATACTTGCCGATGAGAAAATGTCGGAATTAACTAAAACCCAAAGAATCGTACTGAGTGCGATCGCCCAAAGCGAAAACACCTGGAAATATGATGCCAATATGTCTCAAATATTGAAATCTTTTGCTTTGCCTATGTGGCGAGAAAAGCTGCTAGCTTTGGTGGGGGGCGAGTTAGCATAGCATGAGATAACCTAAACGATTTAGAGCGAAAAGTTAAAATTACTATTGGGTCTACACTGGCGATAGCAATAGCAAAAATATGCCAGTACGGTTAAAATATAAGCAAAGGAGGTACTGCGCTGTCACGCAGAAGAATAAAAGCTTGCAACTAATATTGGTAGCCCCTAACGCATCGTTATATAAAGCTTTGCAAGAGCATTTCAATTACTTACCAAATGTTGAAATAGTCAACAACCCTTTCGAGTGGTTGGTAGAATTTGACTGCCTAGTTAGTCCCGCCAATTCTTTCGGACTCATGGATGGGGGGATAGATGCTGCCATTATCCGTTTCTTCGGCCAATCTTTGATGGAAAAAGTGCAACAGCGTATTCTCGAAGAGTATCTCGGCGAACAACCTGTGGGCACATCTCTGATTGTGGAAACAGGTCATCCCAAACACCCATTTCTAGCACATACACCCACCATGCGAGTTCCCATGTCCGTTGCACAAACGCATAACCCGTACATGGCGATGTGGGCGATGCTTTTAGAAGTGCGACGCCACAATCGGCACGCAAAGCAACAGATAAAGAAGATTGTCTGTCCTGGATTGGGTACGGGAATCGGTAGAGTGCCATATGGTGAAGCTGCCAGACAGATGGCATTAGCTTATGACAATTTCCTGTATCCACCTAAGTTTCTCAATTGCATAGTTGCAGCGGAAAGACAACTTCAACTTTGGGAAGGAGGAAATTCAGATATTGTGCGCTCTTAAAATATAACGGTTGGCGGCGATCGCACAAAGTCAAAATACATGAAAATATCATGCCAATATCTCTCAAATATTGAAATCTTTTGCTTTGCCTATGTGGCGAGAAAAGCTGCTAGCTTTGGTGCGGGACGAATCTTCTTTTCAGTAACCGCAAACATTCCAACCATTGTCGTCCGGGTCGATCGTAAAACGTAAAAATATCCCCATAAGCAACATCTGCATTAAGATGGTGAAGTGAATGCCGTTCGGGAGTTGTGATAAAAAACAGATTGCAGAGGCGATCGAAAGTGTTTAAATTTTTCCGTTCGCTGATGGGAATATGCCTCCACAAAACATGAAGTTCAGCTAATAAAAGCCCTAGAATAGTGCCGAGAGGAGATAACTGCCAAAGCCAGGGTACAACTATTAAATAAGGAACTACGCCCAGAAATCCATGTAGCAGAACTAGCGGATTTCTAGTGATTATAGCATAATAAGTGAAACTGCGATGCTTCTGACCGTGATGAACTAATGTATGAAATTTACCAAAAACGTGTGCTGGAACATGATAAAAAAATGTGGAAATAAAATCTCCTATTAGGAGGAGAAGCAAAGCCGAGAAAACACATCTAAGAACTGCCAAAATAAAGCCCTCACAACCAAAAGTTAGATTACTATATGAAAGTTAATATTTGATTAGTTTGAGATTAAATGTTGATGAATGGGGAGATATAGATTGACTCAGTTACAAAGATTGGCGATCGCACCCAATCAACTCCAAAACAGCCAAATTATCCTCACCCCCCAGCAATTGCACTACCTGAATCGGGTACTGCGCTTACAGGCGGGCGATCGCTTTATTGCCATGAACGGACAGGGGCAATGGTGGCTGGCTAAACTAGAAGGGGAACAAGCAGAAATCTTAGAGCCGATCGCAGTCCAAACCGAGTTACCGATAAATGTTACGCTCGTAGTAGCTTTACCGAAAGGAAATGGATTTGACGAAGTGGTGCGTCAGGCTACCGAACTGGGCGTATCTTCTCTCGTACCGACAATCAGCGATCGCACCCTTCTCAAACCCAGTCCCCAAAAACTCGATCGCTGGCGGCGTATTGCCACGGAAGCAGCCGAACAATCAGAACGTCAAATCGTACCCACAATCCTCGAACCGCTTCCCTTTACCACAGCATTAGCATTATATCAAGCCCATCATCAATATATCTGCGTCGAACGCGGTCACCATCCTCACCTACTAAATTGCCTAACGCACACACCCCAAAGAGCAGTGACTGTAGCCACCGGCCCAGAAGGAGGATGGACAGAAGCAGAAATAGAAACAGCTTGCGCCGCCTCTTTCCAGCCAGTTTCTCTCGGTCGCCGCATCCTAACTGCCGTACTCGCACCAATTGTCGCCCTCTCCCTGGTGGCAGCAGCCGCAGAAATGGGAAAAATGAATAATGAAGCGAAAATGTGACAGATCCCACACTATAATCCATATTTAAGATAGCTATGATAGATCAAGTTGCCGCTGCATTCGATCGCAAGGACTACCGAGAAGCAGCCCGCTTACTCAAACAACTAACACAGCAATCGCCCCAAGACCCTTGGGTGCAATTTTATATCGGACGCCTGCACGAAGTCACTGGCAAATCGGAAGCGGCAGAAAAAACTTATCGCCAGTTGCTGCGTAACACAACCATTCCCAAGATTATGGCGGTCGCTCGTCAAGGATTGCAGCGTTTGGAACAAAATGAAAAACAACGACGCCAACAAGCGATCGCAATGGCAAAAGCTGACCCCAAAAATACACAACCGGGCGTCCTCATCTTAGAACCGATAAGCAGCGAAGCCAAAACCCAAGCTGCCAAAAACTTTGCCCGCATCATGAACCTCGATCCTTACAAAGCGCGGCTATTGCTACCCAGTCGAGGTTGGCGGCTATATCGCACAGGTGCGATCGGCGAATTGCAACTATACAATCAAGAGTTGCTTTCTGCAAACATTCCCAACTTTTGTGCCACCCTAGCCGATATTCAAAAAATCAACGTTTTTCGCGTCAGCCATTTCCAGTCAGTTTCCCCTCAACCCACAGTCGTTTGCCACAACCAACAAAATCAGCTCGGTTCCCTCAGCTTTAATTGGCAAGAAGTGCGCCAAATCATCCCAGCGCGGTTGCCCATATTTGAAGAAGTTGTAGACCACGACCATCTCAAAAGATTGCAACGCCGAGTGGAAACTCAAGACTGGGCCCAAATTTGCGACCTACACCTACCCAGCAGGCGTTCGATTCTCCGCATTTACGATAGCGCCTACGAATTTCAGCAAGGGGTTGACTTTGCCTCCGAACACGAAATAGCTACCAACAGGAGAAACTGGAATCGTTTGATCGATTTTCTCAATTCTCGACTGTCTCATGCAAAAGTTTTAGCTGACTTTACCAGCTTTGCCGAGACAGCAATCGATCGCAGCGAACTTTTAGACAATATCCCATCCCACATCGAGCTGTTTCGTAGGGCTGAGTCCTACTGGGACCCAGCCTTCCAATTGTACAGCGGGCTAGTTTTCCTCAAATATTTGCCGTCAAATGCTATTTAGAAGTTTTTACCTGACGGGCCATATCCAGAAATGAGCTCATATTAGCTCCAGGACGTCGGCGACCGTTTGTGCTTGAGAGCGTAAGCAAATAGTTGGGAGCAAACGTAGAAGGAGCTTGGGGTTCGCTCTTGGCGTTAGCTTTTGCCACAGGTGCTGCTGCTTTGACAGCTTCTGGCTTGGGTGCTGCTTCTGCTTTAGCAGGCTGGGGTTTGGGTGCTGGGGCAGGTGCAACTGGTGCAGGTGCAGCCGCTACCGCCTCTGCAACTTTGGCAGGTTCCGCTTTGGGTGCTGACTCTACTTTCACCGCTTCGGCTTGTGCAGGTTTACTGCCATTACCCGTTTGGGCAGCTTGCGATTCATCTAATTCCAAGTAGTATCCACGTCCCTTACGAGTTTTAGGAGCGTTTGATTTGTCTTCCTTAGACTTCTTCCCAATGCCTAAAATTCCGCCAAAAAAGGCCATAATTCCCCCAAATATATTTTTGATAAAACCAAACATGAGAATTACCCCTGAAGGTTACCAAGTGGACTGAGAAAAGGTTGAAAACGTATCTCAAATTTCTGCCGCTTCCAACTAAAAACCTACAGGCTGGCTGTCAAGACACATAAGTTCATGCACAGCTTAAGATTTTTAGCGTGTGACAATCAAAAAATTAGAACTTGTGTGCGTTCAGGTTTAATTATGAAGTTTCACACTACTTATTGCAAGATTTTTTTACATTGCTTAACAATTATTAACTTTTCAATTTCATCTGGTCAAGGCTTGCGGAATAAGTGAGTATTTATTCCTAAAATAACTTGACAGAATATTTAAGAATTTCTTGATAAAGAAAAGTATTGAGGAGTGGGTATAGAAAATTAGATATTGTTTCCATTGTTTGCGGTGTAATGCCCGCTGCTAGATTGCCCGTTGCCCCAGGCTGCGCGACCCAGCTTTTTGTAGTGTTAAAATTGTGGTATTGTACATATTCCCGACCGGAATATCGGTTTTCACCAAATCAGGGTTCAACCATCCAAAAGTCTGTGGCGGCAACGGACACCTGGTTAAAATACCTAATTTAAAGTTGCACTCCTATTTCCCATGATTCAGTCTCCGACTCAAACTCCTACCGTTCCCAAGCTTTCCAAAGTAGAAGGATTAAAAGAACGCAGTAATTATTTGCGGGAACCCGTTGCCACAGAAATACTGCAAGACACGAACAGCTTCAGCGAAGACGCCATTCAGATTCTCAAGTTTCACGGATCTTATCAGCAAGACAACCGGGATAATCGGGTCAAGGGTCAAGAGAAGGACTATCAGTTCATGCTGCGTACCCGCTCTCCGGGTGGATTTATTCCGCCGCAGCTGTATCTTACCTTGGATCGGTTATCTCAGGAATATGGAAATCATACGCTACGAGCGACCACGCGGCAAGGTTTTCAGCTGCACGGGATTTTAAAGAAAAATCTCAAAGCCGCGATCGCCGCGATCGTCAAAAGTATGGGGTCAACTTTGGGTGCTTGCGGCGATCTCAACCGCAACGTCATGGCACCACCAGCACCCTTTAAAAATCGCCCAGAATACGACTGGGCTTGGGAATACGCCAACAACATCGCCGACTTGCTCACTCCTCAAACAGGCGCTTACTACGAAATTTGGCTGGATGGAGAAAAATTTGTCACGGGTGAAGAAAACCCAGAAGTAGTAGCGGCGCGGCAGAGCAACAGCAACGGCACGATCTTCCAGGACAAAGAAGAGCCGATTTACGGCACAAATTATATGCCCCGGAAGTTCAAGTGCAGCGTCACCGTACCGGGAGATAATTCGGTTGACTTGTTCTCCCAAGACCTGAGCTTGGTAGTCATAACCAACGATCGGCAAGAGTTACAAGGATTTAACGTTTACGCAGGTGGCGGACTGGGACGCACCCACAACAAAGAAGAAACCTTCCCCCGCGTTGCCGATCCGATCGGTTATGTAGCAAAAGAAGATGTCTACGAATTGGTCAAAGCGATCGTCGCCACCCAGCGAGATAATGGCGATCGCGCCGATCGGCGTCATGCACGGCTGAAATACCTGCTGGAAGAATGGGGCGTCGATAAGTTCCGCAGTGTTGTCGAAGGCTACTTCGGCAAAGCGATCGCACCATTAAAACCCCTGCCGGAATGGAAATATCTCGACTTCCTGGGTTGGCACGAACAGGGAGATGGCAAGCTTTTCCTGGGTATTTCCATCGAAAGCGGTCGGATAAAAGATGAAGGCAACTTTAAACTGAGAACCGCCCTGCGGGAAATCGTCGAGAAACTTCAACTGCCCATGCGGGTGACACCCCATCAAAATGTCGTTCTCTACGATATCGCACCAGAGCAACAGTCACAAATACAGCAAATACTCGATCGCTGCGGTATCAAAAAAGTATCCGAGATCGACCCCATAGTGCGCTACTCGATGGCTTGCCCCGCCCTACCCACCTGCGGTTTGGCCACCACCGAATCAGAACGAGCGATGCCCGGTATTTTAGACCGAATTCGGGCCCTACTTACCAAAGTAGGATTGCCAGAAGAACACTTTGTTGTGCGGATGACAGGTTGTCCCAACGGCTGCGCTCGTCCTTATCTGGCAGAACTCGGCTTTGTCGGCAGAGCTCCCAACGTTTACCAGCTGTGGCTGGGTGCAGACCCCCATCAAACTCGTTTGGCAGAACCTTATATCGAGAAGTTGGATATCCAAGATCTAGAAGCAGCCCTAGAACCTCTGTTTGTTTATTTCAAAGAAGAACGCCAACAACAGGTAGAACTGGAAAGTTTTGGTAACTTTTGCCATAGAGTAGGTTTAGAGGCCCTTCGCAGTTTTGCCGCTACTTATCGATCGGCACCAGCTGCGTTAGAGTTTACCAACGGTCATTCAGCTTCTTCTGTTATGGGCGAGACTATAGTCGAGACACCTTCCGAAACCACTGCTACTGCTACGAAAATTCGACGTCGCGTCACTGTTCGCGATGACGTTTATCAACGTCTGAAGGAGGCTGCCGCCACTCAAGGCAAGCCAGTGGTTGAATTAGCAACCGAGGCGATCGAAGCGTATTTAAACGCTAATTCAGACTCACAACCCTCCTAAAGGTTTGTTCGACTGGAAACGCTACCCAAGTTACGCTGTCTATCAGGCGATCGCATACCACAATTATGCGATCGCTTATCACCCTTGTTGCATCCTTTCTATTCGATCGCCATATTTTTCTCAAATCCTGTGGCGATCGCTCCTTGCTTCAGAAAAAATCCGACTGAGGCAAACTATAAAGCTCACGGCTTTGAGCCCGTGAGCTTTGTTGGTGAAGTACCAACACTTACTGCTTGCAGTAAGTGTTGGCTTCTTGTCTCATTTGCTATTGCCACGTTGGAAAACAAGTTCGGGACTCAACCCGATGATGGTTTTACATCGGACGTGGGGCTTCTTTTTGATTTAGCTAAAATTTTTTCAATCTATCACTAGGAAAGCTTCTGTCCTTCTTAGGCCCAGCCAATCTAAAATCTAAAATCTAAAATCTAAAATCCAAAATCCAAAATCGGATGACGACTGTCTCAGAATCTTTATTTGCTGCTATCCAACATTACGAAGCCGGTCGCCTAGCGCCAGCCGAACAGATATATCGTCAAATTCTACAAAAGCAGCCAGATAATCTTGATGCCTTGCAATTACTGGGCTTAACTGCCGTTAGGCTGGGCAAACACGACCTAGCCATTGAATGTTTTCGCAAAGCTGTCAAAATTGCTCCTAATGTGCCAGACTTTCCCTACAATTTGGCTATGGTGCTACAACAGCAAGGGCAGATTGAGGAAGCGATCGCTTGCTACCGACAAACATTAAACCTAGAACCGAATCATCCTGGAGCTTACTACAATCTCGGCAAGGCACTGCAAGAACAAGGTCAACTGCCAGAAGCAACCGTTTGCTACCAGCAAGCTACCATCCTCGCACCCGATTATGCCGAACCTTACAATTGTTTGGGTGTCGTCCTCCAGCAACAGGGACTGTTCCCTGAAGCGATCGCCTGTTACCGTCAAGCCTTGACAATTAAACCAAATTATGCTGAAGCATACAGCAATTTGGGGAGTGTGTTGTTTGGGCAAGAAGAACTAGAAGAAGCGATCGCTTGCTATCGCCAAGCTTTAGCGCTCAAACCAGATAATACTTTAGTTTACGGCAATTTAGGCGGTGCGCTTCACAAGCTGTATCGCTTTGCGGAAGCCATTGCTTGCTATCAAAAAGCCTTGGCGATCGAACCAGATCATCCGATAATTTACAACAATTTGGGCGTTACCCTCAAAGAAATGGGCGAGCTAGAGCAAGCGATTACTTGCTATCAAAAAGCCCTCGCCCTCAAGCCAGAATACACCGATGCTTACAGCAACTTGGGCAGTGCGCTCAAACAGCAGGGTCAGATCGAGGCAGCCATTACCTCCTACCATCAAGCCTTGGCGCTCAATCCTAAATTGCCAGAAGTTTACAACAACTTGGGCAGTGCCTTAGAAGAAGGCGGTCAGTCAACCGAAGCCATGAGCTGCTACCGTCAAGCCTTGGCATTAAATCCCAACTTGACAATGGCACAGAACAATTTAGCCCACGCGCTGATATTTCAAGGCGAGATAGAGAAAGCATTAACTTACTTACAGCCGAACAGCCAACTCAATCCAGACGATCGCTTCGATCGCGCATATCTGCTACTATTAGCTGGCGATTTCCGACGGGGATTCGCCGAATACGAGAGTCGGTGGCAAAGTCGGGAAACTCCGCCGCGTCCCTTTTCTCAGCCTTTGTGGGACGGCTCGTCTCTAGAAGGGCGAACAATTCTGCTGCACGCCGAGCAAGGATTGGGAGATACAATTCAGTTCATTCGATATGCTAATTTGGTGGCAACTTATGGCGGTAGCATCATAGTCGAGAGCCCTGCATCCCTGATCCGGTTATTGGAAAGCATTTCTTGTATCGATCGACTAATTCCCCAAGATAGCCCTTTGCCAGCATTTGAAGTTCACGCACCCCTGATGAGCTTGCCCTGGATCTTGGGAACTACAATAGAAACCGTACCGGCAGAAATTCCCTATCTCAAAGCGCCACAATCTTCTGTGCGACTAAAAGTTTTGTCTGACACTAAACTGAAGGTGGGAATTCTTTGGGCAAGCTACTCCAAAGGTAAGACAGCGAGAAAGCGATCGTGTCCGCTAGCTCATTTCCTAGAATTAACTAATATACCGGGGATTGGCTTTTACAGCTTGCAAAAAGATATCGAAGCAGGAGACCTCAACCAGTTAAACCAAACCACCCGCGTGCAAAACCTGTCTCCAGATCTGAACGACTTTGCCGACACAGCTGCGATCTTAATGCAGCTGGATTTAGTCATAACCATAGACACATCAGTTGCACATTTAGCTGGAGCCTTGGGTAAGCCAGTGTGGATTTTGTTGCCTTACGATCCTGACTGGCGTTGGATGTTGCAAAGAGAAGACAGTCCTTGGTATCCCACAGCACGGCTATTTCGTCAGCAACATCCCAGAGATTGGCGTAGCGTATTTGTGCGCGTGGCTGAAGAATTGCGAGCTTTAGATGATGCACCCTCGATCGAAAACAAAAATTAATATCATCTCAAAACTCAATTGCGAGTATTTTTGACTCAACGCTCAGCACACGGCTACCCCCTTTTTGGGCCTCAATGTTCTTCTGCAACTCCCCCACTTTCCCGCTCTCCCGCTCCCCTACTCCCCCCTGTGCATAACGGGGGTAATCGTAGCGGATTTGATATTACTCGTGGCTTCTACCATCGGGCATAATTGCGCCTTTGAGTTCAGCACCGCGTAGGTTAACCCGATTCAAATTGGCATCAATCAGTATCGCCTCGCTCAGAATAGCCCCCGTCAGATTAGACCAGCAAAGTTTCGCTCGATAGAGATTGGCCTTTTGGAAGTTAGTACTTCTTAGGGTTGCCCAACTTACGTTTGCGCCCCTTAAATTGGCTTGGCTGAGGTTAGCAGAAGTCAAATTTACGCCGCTGAGTTTTGCGCGGCTCAAATCTGCCCCACTTAGATTAGCTCCCTCTAAAACAGCTCCGGTGAGGACGGCATTGATAAGGTGGGCTTTCTCCAAAACAGCTCTACTTAAGATGGCATTTGTTAAAATCGCTCCATCTAGGATAGCTTCGCTCAGATTCGCATCGATCAGATTGACCCGATTCATGGGAGCATCAATTAGTTTAGCTCTACTCAGGTCAGCGCCTCGCATTTGGGCCTCACTGAGATTAGATTCGGTCAGGATAGCACCACTGAGATTAGCTCCCTCCAAATTGGCTCCCCGCAGGCTAGCATCGGTCAAACAAGCTTCACTCAAGTCGGCTGTATTTAGATTGGCTGCAATCAGGTTAGCTTCAGTCAAATTAGCTCGCAGGATGGCTCCCCGCAAGTTAGCCTCCCGCAGATTAGCCCCCATTAAGTTGGCTCCTGTGAAATTCGCTTGACTGAGATCTGCCCCGCGCAGGTTGATCTCGCTCAAATCCGCACCGATCAGAGATACTCCCCGCAAATTGGTCTCCCAAAAATCTCTCTCACCCGTCGCATATCGCCTCAGCAATTCATTGGCATCCATACTGTATGTCCATTTGTGACTTTATCCCCAGAGGCGAAGCATTTGGCTTTGGGCATTCCCTCGTGCCCACAAGGGTTTGCACAAACAAATACTTTATCCTGTACTGGTAATGGTTTGTTTCATCGATCATCCCAAATGCCACAAGCTTTTGTTGCATTCTGTTATTTTTAGCTACGCAACAACGATGCCTTCTGAGAAAATCAAAAACAAGGGTCATTGCACAAGTGTCATTGGTCATCAGTCATTAGTCAAAAGCAAACGACAAAAGACAAACGACAACTGACAACTGACAACTGACAACTGACAACTGACAAAGGACAAAAGAATGCCGGACAATCTTAGAAGCCAAGTCGTCACTCAGGGAACGCAGCGTTCGCCGAATCGGGCTATGCTGCGTGCTGTTGGTTTTGGTGATGATGATTTTACTAAACCTATTGTGGGTGTTGCCAACGGGTATAGCACGATCACCCCTTGCAATATGGGAATAAATCAGCTGGCTATTCGCGCCGAAACGGCTATTCGGACTGCGGGTGCGATGCCGCAGATGTTTGGCACGATTACGATCAGCGACGGCATTTCGATGGGAACGGAAGGGATGAAATATTCCCTGGTGTCGCGGGAAGTGATTGCCGATTCGATCGAAACTGCTTGTATGGGCCAGAGTATGGATGGGGTGCTGGCAATTGGCGGTTGCGATAAAAATATGCCAGGGGCGATGATTGCGATCGCTCGTATGAATATACCAGCCATTTTCGTTTATGGGGGTACGATCAAACCCGGCCATCACAACGGACGCGACCTCACTGTTGTTAGCGCTTTTGAAGCTGTAGGACAATACAGCGCCGGGAAAATTGATGCCAACGAGCTGCTGGAAGTGGAACGCAAGGCTTGTCCCGGTGCCGGTTCTTGCGGTGGTATGTACACCGCGAACACCATGTCTTCCGCTTTTGAAGCGATGGGGATGAGTTTGCCCTACTCTTCCACTATGGCAGCTGAAGATGCGGAAAAGGAGGAAAGTGCGGAGAAATCTGCTTTCGTTTTGGTGGAGGCAATTCGCAAACAACTGCTACCCCGCGATATTATCACTCGTAAGTCGATCGAAAATGCTATTTCTCTAATTATGGCTGTGGGCGGCTCGACGAATGCGGTGTTGCACTTTTTGGCGATCGCTCACGCTGCTGGTGTCGAATTATCCCTGGATGATTTTGAAACTATTCGCGCCCGCGTTCCCGTATTGTGCGATTTAAAACCATCGGGCAGATTTGTGGCGACTGATTTGCACAAAGCTGGCGGGATTCCGCAAGTGATGAAAATGCTGTTGGTACACGATTTGCTCCACGGCGATGCCCTCACCATCACTGGTCAAACAATTGCGGAAGTGTTAACCGATGTTCCGGAGGAACCGCCCGCCAATCAAGAAGTTATCCGTCCTTGGAGTAACCCGATGTATTCTCAAGGACATTTGGCTATCTTGCGGGGAAATTTGGCCACGGAAGGGGCGGTAGCAAAAATTACCGGAATTAAGAAGCCGCAGATTACTGGGCCAGCGCGGGTGTTTGAATCGGAAGAAGAGTGCTTGATGGTAATTATCGCCGGACAAATTAAGCCTGGGGATGTGATTGTCGTTCGCTACGAAGGGCCGAAAGGTGGGCCGGGAATGCGGGAAATGCTGGCACCCACTTCGGCAATTATCGGTGCGGGATTGGGAGATTCGGTAGGATTGATTACGGATGGGCGTTTTTCCGGCGGAACTTACGGGATGGTGGTCGGTCACGTTGCGCCGGAGGCAGCTGTGGGCGGTGCGATCGCTCTGGTGAAGGAAGGCGATACGATTACGATCGATGCTCATGCGCGATCGTTGCACCTGCACGTCTCTGATGAAGAGTTAGCACGCCGTCGCGCTGAGTGGCAACCCCCCAAACCGCGTTATACGATGGGTGTGTTGGCAAAATACGCTAAGTTGGTATCTTCCAGCAGTGTTGGTGCCGTGACGGATTTAGGTTTATTCTAGACCGATGGGTAGATGCGATCGCATCTTCAACAAGATTGCAGATTGCAAATTGAAAAAAGTAATTATTCAATTTGCAATCTCAATTCTGAAATTTCAAATTATCTGAGAGGACAACATCTCAACTATTATGGAAGTCAGTCTCCCTCAGCAGGTTGTTAAAAGCTTCGATCGAGTTAAAGATTTTTCCACAGAAGTTACTCGCAATGCAGTTGATAATGTCAGCCAAACTGCTGACCGAGCAATTAATACTGTTGGCGAAACAATGGAGAAAGCAAAAGATTCCATAACGGCAACTACCGCCAATGCAGTCAACACTTTAGTTGAAGCAACTCATCAAGCTATTAGTACGGTTAGCAATACTGCCGCACAAGCAAAAGATTCTTTAACTGAAACTGCATCTATTACAGTTCATAATATTACGACTGCAACCGATAAGGCCGTCGATAATATAACCGAAACTACCTCTACAGCTATTGAAAACTCTGTTGGCGCTTACATTGATAAGCAACTGGATAGCATCAGACTTTGGATTGATTCTCATGCAATCCTATCATGGGTAACGAAAGCGTTTGTATGGGGAATATCTCACCCCATTTTAAGCATAATTGTGATATTTTTTAGTATTTTTGCGATACGGCGGTTCATTATAGCCCTCGGTCAGTTTCTGGAGCAAACTTTTTTATTTGCGTTACAAGCTCCAGGAAAATTTACTAAATTGCTTTTAGGATTGTTCCTTACACCTCTGAGTAAGTTAAATTTTAATAGAAGTAGCATCAAACAATCAGAAGCAAATGTTTTATCTTTGAATCCTGCAATTACTGCGACAGACAGCGATAATAAAAAAGAACGACTTGCATATATATTGAATAGGTTAGAAGCAATCAGGCAGGAACAAAACCAGCTCTTACAGGAGGCAACAACTATATTGGCATCGAGTGAAAATACTCATTAGTCAACACAAAAAAAGTGCGTCGAACCAAGCGGTCGTAAAAACTTATCTAATCGTAGGATCGGTTAGGCACGAGCGGTAAGGCGGGGTCACCCCACCCCTACATTCAACCAATAATTAATTTTCTGTGGCATAACCCACGATCGTATCATATCCAGTTGCATCAGTAGCTAAAAAAAATTGCGATCGCATCTGTGTTCATCTGTGTTTATCTATTTTCATCTGTGGTTAAATTATGGAATAAATCCTAATGTTTTAGATAAAATTGTTCGTGGTTATTGTTGCACAGATACTGAGCAATTCAATAAACCCAGAACTACGAACAATATAGCTTATCAAAGCAGACGAAACGAATTGACAAACTTTTGTGTATTCTCAGCTTCAGATGCCATTCCCACAATTACGTATAAACGTTGCTTAACCAAAAATACCCTAGCCGCACCAGGAGTACCATCGCGGAGAGTAAACTCGAATTCTTTACCCGGATTGCCGTCAAGTGTAATGCTGCGAGAAGCGATTAATTGAGCTTTAGCTTCTTTTACGAAGTCAGTTGGCGTACTATCTAAAAGTTTTTTAATTGCCGTGTCGCTCAATTCTTCTGCTTCTGGAATGTCTGAATAGTGAATCAAAAAAGCAGATGTTTCCTGAGTAAGGGTGAAAGAGTGTTCGACAAAACCATCTTCATTAGTTTCAGTTTCCTGATTAGGTGTACCGGGCATTAAGACAGCAAAGCGCCCCGCCACAGAAGAGAATTCACCCCAATCCGATTGAGCTACTAAAACAGACGATCGAACTCCGCCCAGCTGCCTTAATGGTAAGGTATTTTCCGCTCTGACGATCGCGGGTAGGCAGATGGTAGCTGTCAGGATAGCGGTAGCTAAAATATTTAATTTCATAGTAGGGTGTCTCCTGAATTGTGGGGCAGCTTTTTATTTAGGATACACTAACAGCAGCCTCAGTACGGTATTCTAGATAGCCGACTTCTTCAAGAAGCCGGGTATTCGGTCGCAGGGTAATAACGAGCTGAAGATAATTTTCAGGTATAAAGATGACAAAGACAGTCAATCCCTAAAAATAATTGCTAGTGTCCGCTCAACTGTAAACTACCTGCGAGGAGCATCTTAAACAATGATTTCTTCAAAAGAAGCCGCCCCTACATCACTCAAATTCCGCCTCCGCACCGCCTTGGTGGTGCCTTTTGTATTGCAAATCGTCACTGCTGTCGGTTTGGTGGGCTATCTCTCATTCTACAACGGGCAAAAAGCCGTCAACGACTTGGTGCTGCGGCTGCAAAACGAAACTAGCTCTCGCATCAATCAGCACCTTGACACCTTATTAGCCACTCCTGCTCAAGTCAACCAAATCAACGTGGATGATTATAAAACAGGAAATCTGAACTTGCTAGACTATGAGCGCACCTGGCGTCAGTTTTACAGCCAAATGAAAACGTTCAAGAGTTTGAATTACATTGGCTTCGGTCGTCCCCAGGGTAGTGAGTATGTTGGTGTCGGTCGCGAAGCAGATGGCAGATTGTACGCGGCAATGATGCAATCTTCTTACAAGGGTCGATCCAAGCGATACGATTTGGATAGTCAGGGAAATCCTACCCGCGTTACCCAGGAGGAAGCCTTTGAATACGTAGACGATAGTTCGTTTACGGATGCAGTGAAAGCAGGTAAACCAGTCTGGGCCGAGATAACATACTGGACTGATAAACCAGATGTTGTGACAATTAGCTGTAGCTATCCGGTATATGACAAAAGTGGGAACTTGGTAGGTGTGATCGGCACTGAGTTGTTTCTCCCACAGTTGAACACCTTCCTGCAAAATTTGA
Source organism: Aerosakkonema funiforme FACHB-1375 (assembly GCF_014696265.1). Lineage (GTDB taxonomy): Bacteria > Cyanobacteriota > Cyanobacteriia > Cyanobacteriales > Aerosakkonemataceae > Aerosakkonema > Aerosakkonema funiforme_A. Next base: position 16,419 of record NZ_JACJPW010000042.1, read on the forward strand.
AGGTGAGTCCTTCTGGTAAAATTTTCATCTTGGAGCGGGATGGGTTGGTTGTGGCTACTTCCACCAGCGAAAAATCTTACCAGATAAAACAAGGTAAACCCGAACGCCTCAATGTACTTGAAATTAAAGACCCTTTAATTCAAGCGACTGCTCAACAGTTAATAGACCGTTTTGGTAACTTCCGCCAAATTAGAAACACTCAGCAGATTAAATTCAACCTCAATAACAAACCCCAATTCGTTCAAGTTCTTCCGTGGCAGGATGAATTGGGTCTAGATTGGCTAATTGTGGTAGTCATTCCCGAATCGGATTTCATGGGACAAATCAACGACAACACTCGCATCACTATACTGCTGTGTTTACTGGCGTTAGCAGTGGCGATTGTTGTAGCAATTCTTACTGCCAACTGGATTACTCGTCCCCTCAATCGGATTGCCAAAGCTTCATCTGAGATGGCACAGGGTAATTTCAACCAGCGCGTTGCATCTAGCCAAATTATTGAACTCTCAAAATTGGCAAACTCCTTCAATAGTATGGCAGAGCAACTGAAAAACTCCTTTGACAAACTCAATGATGTAATTGTGCAAGCTAATCAAGTAGGAATGAAAGTTACCTCTTCCACGAGACAGATTGCTACTGCGGGCAAGCAGTTAGAAGCCACCTTCGTACAGCAAGCGGCTTCCACCAAAGAAGTGAAAGCTAGCGCAACTTCGATTGCTGGTACTAGCGGGGAATTAGCCAAGACAATGGAAGATATTGCCCAAAAAGCGCAAGCAACCGCCGCCTCTGCAACTAACAGTCAAGCCTCCCTCACGCAAATGGCAGATGCGATGAATCAGTTGGCAACTTCCACCACCTCGATCTCCTCCAGATTGGGAATCATGAATGAGAAAGCCAATAACATTAATAGCGTGGTCAGCAAGATTGCCCAAGTAGCCGATCGAATCAATTTAATTTCCCTCAACGCCGGCATTGAAGCGGTAAAGGCAGGAGAGTATGGGGCGGGTTTCACTGTGGTTGCCACAGAAGTTAAGCGACTAGCAGATAGCACCTCTCTTGCTTCCCAGGAAATCGAAGAGATGGCTAAAGAAATACAATTATCTGTTTCCAAAGGTGTTGCGGAAATGGATAAGTTCAGCCAACAGGTCAGTCACCATATAGAACAGGTTGAGCGCATCAGTGGAGAAATCGCCTCTGTAATCTCTCAAGTGCAGAGTCTCACACCGCAATTTGAGAAAGTCAGTCACAATATGGAAGGGCAATTCGAGGGGGCGCAGCAAATCAGTAATTCCATATCTCACTTAAGCGAAGCTTCTCAGCAAACCGTGGCATCTCTACAGCAGACTAACCAGGTACTGGAGCAATTGAATGATACCGCCCTTCTCCTACAGGGTATTATCTCTACGAAGGTAAACTCGTGAGTATATCGTTAAATCCTCAGTTGCAGATAACATTTTGACGATCGCCTGCTGTTGCTCTTACTCCAATTTTCTGCTTCTGTATCTCGGTTTTCATACTCTCTGGAGACTCAATTTCATTCGACATAGCTGAAGATCTACAATTTCTTGTAATGCTTATACTACTGCGCTTATGTTTGGCGATAAAATCAAAAATAAGCGAGTAGTTAAATATGTTGGTAGAGTCAAATAAAAATCTAGAACACAGCGCCGTCATAGCAGTTTTTATATTGGTATGCAAGGCGGGAGCTTGGGTGGAATCTCTGACATTATTGACAGAACAAACTGCTCAATTGATGTCATTAAATCTACATAAACGGCCTTACTATCAGTGAGGTCGAAGAGCCGAAAAGCTTATCCGTTCTACCTTTTAGCCATAGTTGTTGCCCCCTCAGATGCCGACTGGCATTTTTTCCCCAAGCCCTACCCTTTATTCCGCCTTGGGCACACCGCTGGGGAGGCGCAGGGCGATCGCACTTTCATATCTTCTCCCGATCGTCACAGGGGTAGCTCGCCCGGATTTGGTATGACAGATTGTTGTCACCGCCCCAGATTGCTTTTAGCTCATACTTGGGATAGATTACATATTGATGATTTATTGATATTAAGCCTCTGTGCCAACCGTTGCATTCCTGCAAGAGACTAACCAAGTTGAGGAACTAAATCAAACAGATAATGAAAAGCTCAAATGTTAAATGGCATAAAAGCTTGAATACTCAAACCCTCATTGGTGTGGGTGCAATCGCGGTTGGTTTAATCGCTAGTTTGATCCTGGCGATCGAAATTGAAGGCAAAAAGCTAGTTTTTGCTGAATCTTCACGCCTAATCGAACAAACAGGTGACAATGCTGTTTCAGATTTAGAGAATCGCTCTCGAGAAATTGCTGCCTTAGCCCGAAGCATAGGGGCAACAGCAGAGGAATTACCAAAATCAGAAATAGTATTTAAACAGGTTCTGCCAAAAGTTATTGACTTTCAAGGAGATTTGGCTGTAGCGGGAGGAGGATTTTGGCCCGAACCTTACGCATTTGACTCCAAGGTTGAACGTAGAAGTTTCTTTTGGGGTAGAGAGTCAAATAATTCCCTCAAATACTACGATGACTATAACAAATCAGGATACCACAATACGGACTGGTACGTTGTAGCAAAATATTTAGAACCAGGACGTTGTTTTTGGAGCCGCTCCTATGTAGACCCCTATTCCAACGAACCAATGGTTACCTGCACAGTGGCAACCCAAGACAATAGAAAATTTTCCGGTGTTGCGACTATCGATTTGAAACTAGGAGGTTTACAAGCATTTACTGAATCCTGGCAGCGAAAGACAGGTGGCTATATTTTCATTGTGGATCGAGACAATAAATTCATCACTTTTCCTCAACTCTCTTTAGTCAAGAAAATTGAGACTGATAGTTCCGGTAAGTCAACACAAGAATTTATTCAAGCATCTGAATTTGCTGTTAAACAACCTTCATTTGAACCCATAGCTAGAGCCTTAGAAGCGATTAACCAGAAAATTCTTAGGCAGGCGCAGCAGATGCCTAAGTATAGCAAGGAAACAGCAGCTAAGTTAGACGAACAAAGTGACCAAATCGATCGACAACAAGCTGAACTCATGGCGGCGGTACTTGCCGATCCTTTAAAGCAAGAACAGCAGCAAAATCAACGCTTTCAGGAATTTGAAATCAAAAATGACTGGTTACTTCAGGAAAAATCGACCGTTTATATATTTCACGTACCTAGTTCTTATTGGAAAGTAGTAATTGTCAAGCCGATGTCTGAATCAACCCTAGTAGCTTCTAGGATGGCTTATCTCCTGATTAGTCGTTCGGCACTTATTGTTGTGATAGCAGCATTTCTAGGTTTAGTTTCAGTAAGATACCTGCTCATTAAACCAGTTCAAAGCCTGAATAAGGTGGCTAGAGATATTGAGTTGAATGCCAGCCAAATTGACCCTAGTAAATGGCAGAATATCTTACCCCTCAATCGCTCCGATGAAGTCGGACAATTGGCAAACTCTTTCAACGATATGATTGGGCAACTGAAAACTTCCTTTGACAAGCTAAATGAGGTAATTATGCAAGCCAATCAAGTAGGTATGAAAGTTACCTCCTCCACGATGCAAATTACTACTGCGGGCAAGCAGTTAGAATCTACAGTCGTACAGCAAGCAGTTTCCACTAACGAAGTGAAAGCTACCGCCTCGGAGATTGCTGCTACTAACGGGGTATTAGCCAAGACGATGGAAGATATTACACAAAAAGCCCAAGCAACTGCTGCTTCTGCAAGTAATAGTCAAGCCTCCCTGATGGAAATGGCAGATGGAATGTATCAATTGGCAACTGCCACGACCGCGATCTCCTCCAGATTGGCAATCATGAATGAAAAAGCTAATAATATTAATAGCGTGGTGACCAAAATTAGTAAAGTAGCCGATCGGATCAATTTAATTTCCCTCAACGCCGGCATTGAAGCGGAGAAAGCAGGAGAGTATGGGGTTGGTTTTACTGTTGTTGCCAGAGAAGTCAAGCGACTAGCAGATAACACCGCTGTTGCTTCCCAGGAAATCGAGGAGATGATCGAAGATATACAATTATCTGTTTCCAAGGGTGTTGAAGAAATGGATAAGTTTAGCCAACAGGTAAGTCGCTATGTAAAACAGGTTGAGCGCATCAGTGGAGAAATCGCTGCTGTCATATTTGAAGTGCAAAGTCTCACACCGCAATTTGAGAAAGTCAGTCACAATATGGAAGGGCAATTCAAGGGGGCGCAGCAAATCAGTAATGCGATATCTCACTTAAGTGAAGCTTCTCAGCAGACCGTGGCATCCCTACAGCAGACTAACCTGGTGCTGGAGCAATTAAATGATACCGCCTTCGTCCTACAGAGTATCATCTCTATGAAGGTAAACTCGTGAGTTTATCGTTAAATTCTCAGTTGCAGAGAAAATTTTCACGATCGCCTGCTGTTGCTCTTACTCCAATTTTATTCTTCTGTATCATCAGTTTTCACGCTCTCTGGAGACTCAATTTCATTCGATATAGCTGAAGATTCTATAATTTCTTGTAATAACCACATAAATTTTTGAATTAATTAGATAAACTCTTTGGCGGCGGCTGTATTTTTTCGGGATCGATCGCGAATCAGGCTTTGATAAGATTTCTCAAAGTTCTCTGATAATTTTATCTGAAAATTCGCCCGATCCGTTCACACGCTTCCTCCGCCGTCATAGCCTTGCTGGTTTCCAAATTGGCAAAAGTCTCTTCAATCACTTCAGATAGTGCTTTTTGATAAGCGATATCTTCTCGTTCAATTCTACCTAAAATTGCATTAATAAGACGGTTAGAGCCATTAGAATATGCGCCAAAAGCGTCGGCTTCACCTTTAATAGCGATTGCAGCCAAAACCAAAGCCAAAAGAAAACGGCTTACCAACTCACCAATAGTATCTAATATTCCTTTGGGTGGTTCAATGACTGCATAAGCAAAAGTTTTGAGCAATTCTCGCTCTTCGTCGGTAAAGTTCTCCCAACGATCTTCCACCATAACAGCTAAAGCATTTGCCTTTTGTGCAATTTCCCAAAGGCGTGAAGAATTAGAGGTGCGCGGCGGCTGTAAAATTTGCCGAATTTCCGATGAGTTGATTGTGATAGTGGCGGACACTCAGCTTACCTCCCGACATTCTTTGAGTAACAACCAGCCAGTTGTGACCCAAGCGATATTTATTATGTAGGTTGTATCTATATCTTTACACGCATCATTCCTTCTCAACCGTTGTATTCAAAGGTTTTCCAGTGAGTGAAGCACATAATTTGAGGGAATGAGGAAGAGACAAAAAAATTGTGTACCTCATCCAACCGCTTTCCCACCATAAGAGGGAGGAAAGTATCTAGAGCGGTTCAAAAACAAACAAAAAAAACAGCTACCTCCACCAGGAAGCAGCTGTTTTCCGAAAAATTGTGGCACAGGCATCTTGCCTGTGACAGGGCGGGCAAGATGCCCACCCCACAAGAGAGTAGAATTAGTAATCGAAGTCGCCGCCACCCATACCAGCGCCTGCACCAGCAGGAGCGCCTTCCTTGGGTTCGGGTTTGTCAACGACGATACACTCGGTAGTTAACACCATACCTGCGATCGAAGCCGCGTTTTGCAGAGCGGAACGAGTCACCTTAGCAGGGTCAACGATACCAGCTTCAAACATATTGACAAATTCGCCTTTTGCTGCATCGTAGCCAACATCGAAGGACTTCTCTTTCACCCGTTCGGCGATGACAGCACCGTTTTGACCGGCGTTTTCAGCAATCCGCTTCAGAGGAGCAGATAGCGCACGACCGACAATCAAAGCACCGGTCAGCTCTTCGTTCTTCAGGTTAGCGTTAGCCCATTCTTCCACTTGGGGAGCTAGGTGAGCCAGAGTCGTACCGCCACCGGGAACGATACCTTCTTCTACAGCAGCCTTGGTAGCGTTGATGGCGTCTTCCAGGCGCAGCTTGCGATCCTTCATTTCGGTTTCGGTAGCAGCACCAACTTTAACTACTGCTACGCCACCAGCTAACTTAGCCAGACGCTCTTGCAGTTTTTCCTTGTCGTAGGAAGAATCGGTTTCTTCCATCTGACGGCGGATTTGTTCGCAGCGAGCTTTAACTGCCTTTTCGTTACCTTCAGCAACGATCGTGGTGTTGTCCTTGGTGATGGTGATGCGGCGAGCTTTACCCAGCATATCCAGCTTGGTATTTTCCAGCTTCAAACCGGCATCTTCGGTGATCAGTTGACCGCCAGTGAGGACGGCGATATCTTCCAGCATAGCTTTGCGGCGATCGCCAAAGCCAGGAGCCTTGACAGCAGCTACGTTCAGCACACCGCGCAGGCGGTTGACCACCAGAGTAGCCAAAGCTTCTTTTTCAATATCTTCTGCGAGAATCAGCAGAGGACGACCGGAACGAGCAACTTGCTCCAGCACTGGCACCAAGTCTTGTACCAAGGCAATCTTCTTGTCGGTGATCAGGAGGAAAGGCTCATCGAGAACAGCTTCCATCCGCTCAGCATCTGTAGCGAAGTAAGGAGAGATGTAGCCTTTGTCAAAGCGCATCCCTTCGGTGATTTCCAGTTCGGTGGTCATGGACTTCCCTTCTTCCAGGGAGATGACGCCTTCCTTACCCACTTTGTCCATTGCTTCGGCAATCATGTTGCCGACTTCTTCATCGTTACCGGCAGAGATGGTACCGACTTGGGCAATAGATTTGGAATCTTCTACCTGACGGGCGTGTTCTTTGATTTTTTCTACCAAGAAGTTGGTAGCTTTATCGATACCCCGCTTGAGGGAGATCGCGTTAGCACCAGCAGCAACGTTACGCAATCCTTCTTTCACCATCGCGTGGGCGAGAACGGTAGCAGTTGTGGTACCGTCGCCAGCAGCGTCGTTGGTCTTGGAAGCAGCTTGACGAATCAAGGAAACGCCAGTATTTTCGATGTGGTCTTCCAGCTCGATTTCTTTGGCGATCGTCACGCCGTCATTCACAATTTGAGGTGCGCCGAATTTCTTCTCCAGCACTACGTTCCGGCCTTTGGGGCCAAGGGTGACGGCAACAGCTTCTGCCAGGATATCGATACCTTTTTCAAGGGCGCGACGAGCGTTTTCGTTGTAGATGATGCGCTTAGCCATATGTGTCAATGATTGTGGATTTTAGATTTTGGATTTTGGATTTTGGATTTTGCTAATTCGCGAGCGGTAGAAAGGTAATTGGCTTTTCTTTCCTACTCCCTACTACCCACTACCGACTGGCTATTAGCTAACGACGGCGAGAATGTCTTTTTCCGAGAGCAGGACGTATTCTTCAGTGCCGAGTTTGATGTCTGTGCCGGCGTACTTGGAGTAGAGAACTTTGTCGCCGACTTTTACTTCCATTTCTTGACGGGAACCGTCGTCATTGCGCTTGCCGGGGCCAATTTGGACTACTTCCCCAACTTGAGGCTTTTCTTTTGCTGTGTCGGGTAGGAGGATACCGCCAGCCGTCTTTTCCTCAGAAGCGCTTACTTTGACAAAGACGCGATCGCCTAATGGTTTAACGGTAGAAACGCTTAGAGATACTGCTGCCATACAAAAATTTTCTCCTACTTTATGATTGGTGATTGGGCATCGGGCTTCGGGTGTTCTTTCTCTTGTCCCTTGTCCCTGGCCCTTACTTGAGTTAGCACTCTCATCTCCTGAGTGCTAATTTAAAACGACGGGGCGTGCGATCGCAACAAATTTGTTTGTACGGGTTCCCGAACAGGGGCAGGCGCAGCATCAACAAAGTACAAATACTCAGCGCCGATAGTAGCGAATGGGAGAGGATAAATTTAATCATCACTTAACCGGACATATCCGGGCATAGCGGTATAATAACTCAAAAGTTGAGGATACCACTATTGTCAAATACGTCACCCCAAGAGAAGCAACTGAAATTCTTGGAGTCAATGAACGAACACTGCGTCGATGGCATGAACAAGGGAAAATCGAAGCCATCTGGACATCCGGGAAGCAACGGCGATACAACGTCGAAAGCTATACAGCCAGAGCTAGATCTGGCTTGGATACCCGAAAAGACATCCTCTATGCCAGAGTCAGTTCTCGCGCCCAAAAACCTGACCTCGACCGCCAAATTGAATACCTTATCGACCGATTCCCAGACGGAGAAATCGTCTCAGAAATTGGAGGGGGTCTTAACTTTAAGCGCAAAAAGATGCTTGCCGTACTGGGACAAGTCTTGTCAGGAGATGTCAAACGCCTTGTGGTCGCTCACAAAGACCGATTGGCAAGATTCGGATTTGACTTGTTTCGATGGCTGTGCGAACAGAACAGGTGTGAACTCGTGGTTCTCAATGAATCAAGTCTCTCTCCTCACGAGGAAATGGTTGAGGATATCCTTGCCATTCTTCACTGCTTCAGCTCAAGGCTTGACGGACTCCGCAAATACAAGACTCAGATGCAGGAAGATTCGGATTTACCCAAGCGCCGAACTTAACAAAGTGTGGCGCAAATGGTTGGCGGCTTGCAAATATTGTTTCAATCAAGCTATTGCTTACCAACGACAAAATAAAAGAGTAGGTAAGCTTAAGTTAAGAAACATTATCATGCAGTCTGACTTGCCAGAATGGGTAAAAGAAACACCTTGTCATATCAGGCAAAATGCCATTTTTGATGCTCATAAAGCCTACAAGACAAGTGTTGATGCTAAGTTTAGAAGTTGCCGCGAGCGACAACAAACAATTAAGTTTAACGAGTGCAATTTCAGTTCAGGTTGTTGGTATCCAAAGCTAACTAAAGGGCTTAGCTTCATAACGTCTGAGCCGTTACCAGAAAACTGCTCAAATGCTACGCAGCTGACATTTTCCCATCAAAGGTGGTTTGCCATTATTCCTCAAGAAGTAGTAGTTGAGCGAAAAGAGCGCAGTGGGATTATCGCTTTAGATCCAGGGGTTAGAACCTTTTTAACAGGTTTTGATGGGTCTAGGTTTGTTGAGTTCGGTCATGGCGATATTGGTAGGATTACCAGATTGTGCCAACACCTTGACAACTTAATTAGTCGCACTCATCTTGCTTGTCGAAAGCAACGGCGAAGAATGCGGCAAGCTGCTCAAAGAATGAGAAATAAAATTCGTCACCTCATTGAGGAAGCTCATCAGCAAATTGTTTGCTATCTAACCGATAATTATCGGGTCATATTTCTGCCTACTTTCGAGACATCCCTGATGGTTGCCAAGGTACGAAGAAAGATGCGGTCAAAAACGGTTAGATCGATGTTGACTTGGGCGCATTACCGTTTTGAGTTATTCTTAACTCAAAAAGCCGAAATGACCAACACAATTGTGATTACAGGTTCAGAGGCGTACACTTCCCTGACTTGTACTTCTTGTGGTCATATTCATCAATCCTTGGGTGGTGCTAAGGTGTTTAAATGTCCCTCTTGCGGTCATACTTTACCACGAGATATGAATGGTGCTTTGGGCTTCATGCTCAGAGCTTTGCGGGATACCGCCTTCACCATCACTTCAGATGGTGTCGCTATCGCTGCATTATCCGGGAATTTCCCGTATTGTGTCGCGTAAATGTATCAGACAATTTAAGTGAATAGGATTCACGGACAAAAGCAGCACAATGACAGAAGACTCCGTAGCTTTGCCAGTTGATGAGGTTTGTCAGATTGATGAAGGGTCGGGCGAGAACGCTTTGGCAGCTTGCGTGCAAACTTTGGGACTGAGCCAAATTCAGCGGCATATATTTATTTGTGCAGATCAGACCGTACCCGAATGTTGCTCCAAAGAAGCTGGTTTGGAATCTTGGAACTACCTCAAAAAACGTCTCAAAGAACTCAAACTGGAAAAGCCAACCGCCACTAGACCTACCTGTATCTTTCGCACCAAGGCTAACTGCTTGCGAGTTTGCTCCCAAGGGCCGATTTTGGTCGTCTACCCGGATGGCGTCTGGTATCGCAACGCAACCCCCGAAGTAATTGAGCGGATTATCCAAGAACATTTGATCGGTAATCGGGTAGTCCGGGAATACGCCTTTCTAACTCATCCTTTACCGGAGCCTTCAGGAAATTCGATCGCAGACTGATAGCGAGTTGCAGTCAAAAGTGTAACTGAGTAGAAGAGTGGGAGAGCTGATGGAGCGGGAAAGAAAGTTACGATCGCTTGAATGCAACTCAAATATACGTTCATTTTTGACGGTGAGGATTAGCGATGTATGTGGTGATTGGTGGTGCGGGGATGATGGGACTGGGGCTAGCCCAGCAATTGCTAAAACAGGGGCATACGGTTGCCATCATTGATATCGATCCACTTGCCTGCCGCTTTGCGCGAGAAAAAATTGGTGTAATGGCATTTGAAGGAAGTGCCGTCAGTACAACGGTTCTCTTAGAAGCAGGGATTCGACAGGCAAATGCGGTAGTGGCAGCCTTGAGAGATGATGCGCTCAATTTAGCATTGGTCACCCTATCGAGAAGCTACGGGATCTCTCATATCGCAGTGCGGATGCGCGATCGCGAGTTTTTGGAAGCCTATCGTCTGGCTCAAGCCAGCCACATTATCAGCACGGTAGATTTAGCAGTTGCAACGATGGCAAATGCGATCGAATACCCGGAAGTAGAGTCGATGATGCATTTTGAGCAAGGACAGGTAGAGGTGCTGAAGCTTCCTGTTCCGAATGGTTGTTATGCAGCAGGACACACCGTTGCCCAGATCGCTCAAGATCCTCGCTTCCCAACAGGCTCCTTGATTATTGGATATCAATGCCACTCCCGTGCAAATTTGGAAATCCCGAATGGCAATACAGTATTAGAAGCAGGCTCAACCATTCTAGTTGTGACCCGTCCTGAGTCAGTTCATCCTATGATTGATTTCCTGGGAATTGAGGCTAGTCATCTTCCAACGAGAGAAGTTTCTCATCCAAATCTTTGATATATGGCTGCACCAGATCCTCCGGAACAATTCGCTTGCGGAGAGCATAACGGACGGCTCCTTTTTCTGCCAGAAGTAATTGTCGTCGAATGGTATCGAGTCCGCTGCGATCGCTTTTCAACTGACCTGCCCGATATTGGTTATAAAGATCGCGCAACACCCGCTCAGACTGTGCGACTCGCGCTTGATAGGATGCCCAGAGTTCTTCGTATATGGCTTTGGGTAGCACACCTGATTTCAGCAAACTATCCAGTTCTTCTTGAGCAGCTTTAGCTGCAATCAACTGAATCTGTAGCTGACCAGTTTCCTGCATCGCATCTGAAACAGGACTGATATTTAACCGTTTGACGAGTGAAGGCAGTGCTAGCCCTTGAATTACCAGGGAAAACAAAACGCCACCAAACACCAGCTCAATGATGAAATCCCGCCCAGTCAGACTCAAAGGAATTGCGACGGCTAATGCCATCGAGAGAGAGCCTTTAATGTTTCCTAAAACCAGAATATGTTGCCACTGCATCGGAATAGGGCGATCGAACCAGCGCAACCCTGCTAGCAATAAATACACTGAGAGAATTCGTCCCAATTGATAGGCGAGAATGACCAGCAGGATGGCAGGCAAAATTTTCCACAGCATGATGGGGTTAATCTCAATGCCGATCAGCAGGAAGATAAACGTATTGACTCCGAAGCCAGCATATTCCCAGAAGCTCAGTAAAGACATACGATCCGAGGCAGATGAACTACGGGGCAATCCAAGATTGCCAAAGATCAGTCCCGCAATCACCACGGCAACTGCCCCGGATACACCCAGAAATTGCCCAATCTGAAATGTTCCTAATGCTAGGGCGACAGTTAACAACAGACTGCTTAATGGATCGTTGAGGCGGGTAAAAATCGGTAAGCTTAGATAACCCAGTATCGCTCCCACAAGCCCCCCACCCAAAGCAACAATCAACAGTTCTTTAATGCCATCTACAATCGTAAGGGAGCCTGTTGTATAAACAACCAAAATCAAATTGTAGGAAACTAGGGCAGCAGCATCATTGAACAGGGTCTCTCCCTCGACAATAGTAGATAACCGGGAAGGGACACGGATTTCCTTAAAAACGGCAATCATTGAGACTGTATCGGTATTTGCCAGAATGATTCCGATCAGTAAGGCAGGAATCCAGTTCAGCCCCAAACCATATTTCACGATGGCTGCAATAATTGCTGACGAGACGATTGACCCTGGCCCTGCTAACAGGGCGATCGGCTTGAAGGTACTGCGGAGGCGGCTGATGTCGGTATTGATTGCCGCTTCAAAAATCAGAATTGGCAGGAAAAGATTGAGGACGAGAGAGGGGTCTAAGCCAATCCGCCGCGAGAAAACCTCTGTAATGGGCAACCCTGCCAGCACCAACCCTGTGACGTAGGGGATTCGCAACCGCTGGGTCACAAGGGCAACCACCGTTGCGATCATGAGCAAAATAATTAAAATAATGACTATTTCAGGAATGCTGCCTGCTGCTTGACTGCTTTCAACAGGACTGCTGTCTAATGGATTTTGCTGCGCGACAATCCACTCCATTGCAGATCCTCCCATAAGTCGCTATCCCCCAGAGTCCAAAGGTTGACTACTGTTTGAGTCTACAGGAATTCCAGCTATGCTTGAAGGATTAATGCGGTCTAAGTCGCAATGAAATCATCAATCTGTTGCCTTCTCTGAAAAAAGAATATGAATGGCTAACGGAACCCCCTTCTCAATGTTTACAGCAGGTAGCTTTGGACTTGTCTAGTGCGTTTTTGAACTTTTTCGAGAAAAGAGCTAAATATCCAAACTTCAAGAAAAAAGGTCAAAAACAGTCTATTCGTTTCCCACAAGGAATAAAGCTAAATGGCGACTATCTTACATTGCCGAAGCTAGGCAATGTTTACTGTAAAGTCTCGATTGCGTTGAAATACAAGTCGGAAAGGGAAGGGAAAACCTACATAGAAGTAGACAGGTTTTTGCCTAGCTCTAAGACTTGTAGTAACTGTTTGTATCAGGTGGAAAATCTAAGTTTAGATGTGCGTAGCTGGCAGTGTCCTAAATGTCACACGATATATGACAGAGACATCAACGCCGCTATCAACATTAGAGATGAAGGTTTACGACTTTTGGCGGGAGGGCATCTCGTAGGAGCTTCTGGACAGCGTGTCAGACCATCTAAGGGTACTGCCTTTAGAGGCAATGCTGAGTAAAGGAAGAATCTTTGCCGTTCTACGGCGGAGAGTTGTCAAGATTCACAAATTGCGCCATTTTATCTTGCCAGTGACAGATCGAGCCCAACTCCAGTAGCGAGTGGGCTTTGTGGCTTGATCTCTGTAAACTTTCCATACTATCATTGCAATTGAACACCATACTTACGTATTACTACTGGACTTGCCGATGTTTCTAGAGAATGCTGACTCCCAGTGCAGTATTGCGGTTGTTACCTTACTCACAGGTCATACGCAACAGCGCGATCGGCATTATGCAGGTAACAAAGGTAAGGCCATTGACAAAGTTAATTAACCTCCTCGCTAGGACCAGTGGCACAGCATGAAAGAACCTCGCCTCAGAGATACAAAACGATTGCTACTGATTGATGATGACCCCAACCTAATCCTGCTAGTCAAGGATTATCTGGAATTTCGGGGATATGAGGTACTTACAGCAGAAAATGGGCGCGAAGCCCTGGAATTGTTGGAGACCGATAAACCCCACCTGATTATCTGCGACGTAATGATGCCGGAGATGGACGGCTATACCTTCGTGAAGCACGTTAGGGAAAATCCGGAAACGAGTTGGATTCCGGTTTTATTCCTTTCAGCTAAAGGTCAAAGCCAAGACAAAGTAAAAGGTCTCAATACAGGTGCAGATGTATACATGGTTAAACCATTTGAGCCAGAAGAATTAGTGGCTCAAGTGGAGTCTTCCTTAAAACATACCGAACGTTTGATCGCTCACCATAGTAAGGGAGAGGATGGACAGAGAATCCACGTTCCCTTCGATGTGCAGTTAACTCCGACCGAACTAAAAGTAGTACAGCACGTAGCGCGGGGTTTAGCTAATCGTGAAATTGCCGATGAACTAAATGTCAGCCAGCGCACTGTCGAAAGCCACGTATCCAATATGCTGGGCAAAACAGGTCTGCATAACCGCACAGAACTGGCACGCTGGGCAATTGAAAACAGCATGGCCTAAACCCAAAGATTAGTTATTAGCCATCTACCTCTCGAACGCGGTTTTAAGCTCCTCCAGGGTTTACTTAAAGACAAAGGTGACTTAGGCTAAATGGGCGAGGAACAGCAGTTAACAAAGCTGTTTCTGTCTAATCTTTTTAAACACTATTTACCACGTATAGCGGTACATTGGGAGCCTCCGTCTTTTTAGCGGGGAAGTATCAAAAAGAGTGACAGGGTATGAGTTTGGCGAGCAAAGTTTTTAGAAATAAACGCTACTGCACCAAACTCTGCTTACTTTCTGTATCGGTCAAAATAAAACAAGATGCTTTGATGGCTGCTTCCAGAGGATAAGCAATTATCTGCAAAACTGAAATAAAGTTCTACCAATCACCAACTTTCTTCTTGGAAGTTAGAATCATGCCAAACTTCTAGATCCAAGTCATTGATGTAAATTAAAGCACTGCGAATTTGCCCAGAAGTACCTTTGAGTTCCAAGTCAAACCAGCCATCATCTCGTGCATTGGCTGAAAGTAATGCAGCGGCGATGTTGACTGTGACGCCGTGTTGAGAAATCAACTGCGAAATAATTGGTTCCTCATGATAATGTTTGGGGATGCGAACCCGAATCCTAACTTGTGTGTGTCTGTTGTCATCAGGAGAAGTAGGAAGGTCTAATTCTTTACTTAATGCAGAGGTATCAAATTGCTCTGATGGAATGTTGTTGCTGTTTTGAAGTACCATTTTTTACTCCGGGTCTTTCAGGTTTATCGTGAAAAATGTTTGCTATGTTAAAGATGCGTACATAGTGATTTACGGCACGGGAACTTAATTATTGGTTGAAATTGCTAAACTTACCGCCCATACCTAAACCACACTACGATTAGATAACTATCCTCCTGAATGGGTAATAGGTAATTTGAGATTTCAAATTTTAGATTTCAGATTGAACTAAATAAATTTGAAATCCGAAATCTAAAATTTGAAATTAGCAAATTTGTCTCATTCAACTTCTTTAATTTTGGTTTTACGTTCCAAAATTTCTTTCAAAACCAGCGTGACAAATGCCAAACCGGCAAGCAGTACAGCAGCAGAAAATGCTGCTTGAGTCTGGTATTGCTTGTAAGCTTCTTCTACAAACAGCGGCAGAGTTTGAGTTTTACCGGCAATGTTGCCAGATACAACCGAAACCGCACCAAACTCACCCATAACTCTGGCATTGGTCAAAATTACACCGTAAAGCAAACCCCAACTAATATTGGGTAGGGTGACGCGCCAGAATACTTGCCAGTCATTCGCACCTAAAGTTTTAGCGGCTTCTTCCTGTTCGGAACCAGCTTCTTCTAAAACGGGAATAACTTCGCGGGCGACAAAAGGCAGGGTGATAAATGAACTCGCCAGTACCATTGCAGGTGTGGCAAAAAGAATTTTAATGTTTACCGCTTGCAGGAGTGGCCCAAACCAACCATTGCGTCCGTAGAGAAGAACAATCATCAGTCCAGCTACAACTGGGGATACCGCAAAGGGTATGTCTAAAAGACTAATTAAAAAGGTGCGACCGCGAAATTGATTGCGTGCAATTACCCAAGCTGCACAGAGTCCAAATATCGTGTTTACAGGCACGACAATCAGAGCAATTAATAGGGTCAGGTTTACGGCGTGGACAAAGTGAGGTTCTGTGAGGTTGTTTAAAAAAGGGCCGACGCCTTGCTTAAATGCTTGTACAAAGACGTTAACGGCAGGAATGAACAAGATTAAGGATAAGTAGGCGATCGCCACCACAATCAGAACCACTTTTACCCAGGTGCGTTTTTCTTTGGATGAAGATGATGGGGAATCCTGGAAATTTGGCTGCAAAGAATGCCCTGCTAAATTAGAGTTCATAACGTCGCCCCCAAGCTTGTATAAGGTTAATTGCTAAGAGTATTAACAGTGAAATTCCCAACAGAACGACACCAATCACTGTTGCGCCAGAATAGTCGTATTGTTCCAATCTTTGAATAATCAGCACGGATGCAATTAAATCTTTAAATGGAACGTTAGAAGCTACAATCACAACGGAACCGTATTCGCCAACAGCACGAGCAAATCCCAAGGCGACACCAGTTAAAAGTGCTGGCATCAACGGGGGTAAAACTACACGCCAAAATGTTTGCCATTGAGATGCGCCCAAAGACCAGGAAGCTTCTTCAATTTCCTTTTCCATTTGTTGCATCACCGGCTGCAAAGTTCTCACTACAAATGGCAAGGAAATAAACAGCATTGCGACACCTACTCCTAAGCGAGTAAAGGCTACTTTTATTCCCAACGGTGCTAGCAGAGAACCGATCCAGCCGTTTTCGCTGTACACAGTTGCTAAGGTTAAACCAGCAACGGAAGTCGGTAAGGCAAAAGGTAAGTCGATCGCAGCTTCAACAAATCGCTTTAAGGGGAAATCGTACCTGACTAAAACCCATGCAATTAAAAAGCCAAATACTCCGTTAATTGCTGCTGCAATCAAGGATGTCACAAAAGTAACGTCATAGGTAGCCAGCGCTACGGGAGTGGTAGCAATTCTCCAAAAGTTAATCGGACTTTCTGTACTTGCTTTTAATATCAGCGCCGATACGGGCAATATTAGCATTACTGTAAGATAGCCCAGCGTAATTCGCCACGGCCAGGAAAGTTTGCCTACCTGATACAGATAGTTTTTCCAAGCGGGAGTCGATGCGGGATGAACAGATACACTCATAAGTCTTTCTTCGCGGTTAATTTTTACTTGCTAATTGCTTGCCGATCGCGGTTTATTGTTGATTTTTTATTTCCAGACAATATAACTTTGAACTATGAGCAATTAATTTCTAAAATTTTTACCTTTAGCTGCCAAAGGTAATCAAGAGCGGATTGAATTTGTTGAGGTGTGCCCTGTAATTCTAGATCGAATAACCCATTTCCTATGTTACTATTTTCTAGCATTGCCTCTGTAATATTGAATGTTAGACCATATTCGGAGGTTAGGCGGGAAATTACAGGTTCTTCTTGATAATTTTGAGGAATCTCTATTTTAATTCGCTTCTTCGTCGAGCTAACCGGTTCCAGAGGACGCTCTGGGATGTTCTGCAATCTGCTATCTGTTTGAGGGGCGAATTCAAACAACGCTTCGGTACAGAGGTTTTGTGGTTCTAAAAAATAAATGCGATCGTCCAGCCTGCTTTTCTCCCTCAGACTTTCCCGAATCATCCAAACAGGCCATAATAACGTCAGCGCAAAGCTTTTTAACGGCATTTGCTGGCTTTGCAATTCTTTTGGCGCAACCTGTTTTTTGGCATTCTTCAGAAAAGCTAAATAGCAAAAAAAGCCAGAAAATGTGTAACTTATGGCTAGATAGCCGACGAAGATGGCAGTCACGGTCAGCTCCTTTTTTCAGCAAGCGTTGAGTAGGGTCGGGGGTGTGGCGGAGATTCCTATCCACGCTACACCCCCATTCAGTCATTATTTGCCAGACTGAATTTTGTCAAAAACTGCGCCATCATCAAAAAACTTCTTCTGGATTTCATCCCAACCACCCAAATCTTGTGCGGTGAAGAGAGTTTTGATTTTGGGAAATTGATTGGCTACTTCTTGTTCCACTGTGGGATCGACGGGTCGGAAGCCAACTTTGGTAAATTCTCGTTGGGCTTGTGGGGTGTACAAAAACTGGACAAATGCCTCTGCAACTGCTCTGGTGCCGTGTTTATCGACGTTTTTATCTACAACGGCGACGGGATTGTCGATCGAGATATTGACGTCGGGGACAACGTAAGGAAGTTTTTCTCCGTTTAACCCAGCCAGAATTACTTCGTTTTCATAGTTGATCAAGACATCGCCCTGACCTTGTTTGAAAAAGGCATCGCTGGCTTCGCGAGCATCTCTGGGTAGAACGGGCACATTTTTGTAGACTTTAGTGACAAATTCTTCGGCTTTGGCATCGTCACCGCCAGTTTTGGTTACCGAACCCCACAAACCCAAGAAGTTCCAGCGTGCGCCACCGGAAGTTTTGGGGTTGGCAGTAATCACTTTTACGTCATCTTTTGCCAAATCTGCCCAAGTTTGAATTTTTTTGGGATTACCGTCGCGGGTGACTAAGGCGGCGACAGATTTGGTGACGATCGCATTGTTGGCAGCTTCGCTTTCCCATCCCGGTAAGATCAATCCAGCTTGCTCAACTTTTTTGGTATCCAGCGCTAAAGCTAACGCCACTACATCTGCTTCCAAACCATCAATTACTGCACGCGCTTGCGAACCAGACCCGCCATAGCTTTGGTTGAAGGTCACATTTTGATTGTGTTCCTGTTTCCACTTGGCTGCGAACTGGGGAATTATTTTTTCATAGGCGGCGCGGGTGACTGCGTAGGAAACGAGGGTCAGTTCGATGTCGCCAGATTTTCCAGCTGGGCTGGCTGCACCTGTCGATGTGGCGCTGGGGCTGGTATTGTTAGGAGAGCAGGATGCGATCGCGGCACTTATACTCACACCCACTAAGAATAAGCACACGAAGCCCTTTAAAGAACTAAACCTTAACTTGCCTCTCAACTGCTGTTCCCACCAATTTCTTGTGTACCTCCATAACTCTGCTGCTCGACGAGTCACCGGCTCAACTGCCGATAACCCTGGTTTTTTTCTACCCTGCCACAGACCCATCCAAATATTCTCCTTAGAATCTACGGTTAATTGCTAGGAATACCGTATTTAAGCTTATGACTTTAGATCGTAACCAGGCTGCGGCAAAAACGCAATGGGTATTTTTAAAGGTTTGGGATCGGGCCCAGTAGCGGTTGCTCCGATCGATTTGTGCGATCGTTCCGCGAAAGGAGCTAAAAACTGCTCTGTTTGCCCGAATTAAGCTACCGATCGCGCCAAGGCATCTACTGTGTGAGAGAGTAGGGGCGCAACTATTTGTTAGACTGCATCACATACTACATCGATTAAAATTTAGCATCATTCGATCGAAGTAGAGATGCGATCGGAACCAGATTTACTTTTTAGCTAGAGTAATGTAATCGATGAATAAATGGAACGACTACCCTAATATCGATGCAACCTCTCAAGTATATTGTTTCCAAAATTCCCAAAAAAATACCGCTGCGCCAAGTCCTGCTTATACCCTTTGCGATCCAAATATTCGGCGCAGTTGGGCTGACAGGGTATCTCTCATTTCACAACGGACAGAAAGCAGTTAATGACCTCGCAAGCCAACTGCACAACGAAGTAAGCGTCCGCATTCAGCAGAAAATCGCTAATTATTTGGATGCACCTCGTAAAGTGAATCAAATAAATATAAAGGCTATGCGTGGCGGTTATTGGAGTATAGAGGACTTTGACAGCCAGAGAAAACAGTGCTGGGAGTTGGTGCAGATATTCTATCCTTCGGTAAATCTTTGTGGCTTTGGGAGCAATCAGGGGTTAAACACATCAGTTGAACGGGTAGGAAACGATTTTTTACTGAACACAACGGATAAGGTTAGTCGCGACTTTCGTACTTATGCCCTGGATCGTGAGGGGAATCCAACCAAACTGCTTAGTGCGGTCAAAAATTATGATGCTCGAAACAGACCTTGGTATATAGCTGCACAGCGAGCGGGCAAATCTGTGTGGAGCTCAGTTTTTCCACACTTTGTCAATAAAAAACTAATTATTTCTCTCTCTGAACCGGTGTATGACAAAACTAAAAAATTGCTGGGAGTAGTTTTTACTTACCGTACTCTCTCAGAAATATCTGAATTTCTCAAAAGCATCAAAGTCAGTAAGTCGGGGCAAATTTTTGTGATCGATCGCGCTGGGTTGCTAGTAGCTTCTTCAGCTGATGAAAACTCCTCTAATATTGCTAATGACAGTCAAGAGGAACAACAATTGGCAATCAATAGTAGCAATCAATTAATTCGACTTACAGCACAACATTTAAAAAATCGCTTTGGCAAGGTTGCCAAAGCTAAATCCGAACAGCTTGAGTTTTTTATTAACGGTAAACGCCAGTTTGTGCAAGTAACACCATTACGGGACGACCAAGGATTAGACTGGTTAATTGTGGTGGTAGTTCCCGAAGCAGATTTTATGGAGCGCATTCACCAAAACACGCGCCATACTATCTTTTTATGCTTGGGTGCATTGGCAGTATCTACCGTGCTGGGAATCTTCACTTCACGCTGGATTACTCAACCGATTTACCAGTTAAGCGAAGCTTCTCGCACATTAGCGAAGCAGGCTGCTAATGCAAACCTTGCCAACGGCGAATTAGACAATTTTGTCAAAGTAAAAAGCATTGATGAACTGGCCGTTTTAGCTGAATCTTTTAACCAAATGGCACGGCAGTTGAAAGAATCATTTGCTTCTTTGTCAGCTAAAAATACAGACTTGCAACGTTTGGATAAACTCAAAGACGAATTCCTTGCCAACACCTCCCACGAACTTCGCACTCCGCTCAACGGTATTATTGGTATTGCTGAATCTATCATCGATGGTGCAACTGGAGAAATATCTCCAACTACCCAAGCTAACCTCAACTTAATTGTCTCCAGCGGTCGCCGTTTGTCCAGCTTAGTTAATGACATTCTCGACTTTGCCAAACTCAGACACGAAAACCTAGAACTGCAACTCAAACCTGTAGATATCAGAGCAATTACCAATGTGGTGATCGCACTCAGTCAACCCCTCGCGAAAAGCAAAAATTTGGAACTTATAAACGCGGTTCCTGAAGAATTACCCAGCGCAGAAGCAGATGAAAATCGCCTGCAACAAATTCTCCACAATATCATCGGTAACGCTATCAAATTCACACATCATGGAATGGTAGAAATTTCAGCCAAAATAATTAATAGCTATGAGCCCTTAACAATCAACAATCAACTATTAGCAATTACCGTTGCCGATACGGGAATTGGTATTGCAGAAGATAAACTCGATCGCATCTTTGAATCTTTTGAACAAGCTGAAGGATCTACGACTAGAGAATATGGCGGTACGGGACTGGGATTAGCTGTGACAAAAGAACTGGTGGAATTACACGGCGGTGAAATTAGCGTGCAATCTAAATTAGGAGAAGGTTCGCAATTTACCTTTACCTTGCCCATCTCGCAAAACCAAGATCGATCGACTCAAACAATTAGTGCAATTCGAGACAGCGTGACTTCTGAATTAGCTACTCTGATATCAATTCAAAACACCACATCTGGAACACCTAACAACAAACAATTTAAAGTTTTGATAGTTGATGATGAACCCGTAAATCGTCAGGTATTGGTTAACAATCTATCTCTGTACAATTACACGCTTACAGAAGCGAGTAACGGACAAGAAGCTTTGGAAATTATCGAAAAAGGCTTTATCCCGGACTTAATTTTACTCGATGTGATGATGCCGCGCATGACAGGTTATGAAGTAGCGCAAAAAATTCGCGATCGCTTTCCTGCTTCCGAACTCCCCATTGTCATGCTCACCGCCAAAAATCAAGTGACAGATATCGTGGAGGGATTTGAATCGGGAGCCAATGATTACCTGTCCAAGCCGGTTCAAAAGCAGGAAATGCTAGCTCGGATCAAAACCCATATTTCTCTCGCCAAACTGACTTTAGCTTACGGGCGATTTGTCCCGCGTAATTTTCTGAAATTTTTAGATAAAGAAAGCATTATTGATGTTGAATTAGGAGATCGAGTCCAGCAAGAAATGACGATTTTGTTTTCTGACATTCGTTCGTTTACAACTTTGTCAGAAGCGATGACACCACGAGAGAATTTTAATTTTATCAATTCCTATTTAAGCGAAGTGAGTCCAATTATTCGCCAGCATAATGGCTTTATTGATAAATATATTGGCGATGCGATTATGGCGTTGTTTCCTAACTCAGCGTCGGAGGCGGTGCAAGCAGCTCTGGCGATGCAGAAACAAGTAGCACTATATAACAAACATCGACAAGAACAAGGTTATGTTCCCATCTCGATCGGGATTGGTTTGCACATGGGAAATTTAATGTTGGGAACGATAGGCGAATCAGAAAGAATGGAAACAACAGTGATTGCCGATGCAGTTAATTTAGCTTCTCGATTGGAAGGATTAACCAAGCATTATGGAGCCGGAATTTTGGTGAGCGAATATACTATATCCGCTGCTAATAAATTTAAAAATTATCAAAAGAGATTTCTCGATCGCGTGCGGGTGAAAGGGAAAAAAGAACCAGTCGCGATTTATGAAATCTATGATGAATCTCTGAGCTTATCGAATCAGTTAAAAACGCAGACGCGGACAATGTTCGAGCAAGCGACGATAGCTTATAACGAGCAACATTTTGATGTAGCACAACAAATATTTACAGAAATATTAACTATCAATCCAGATGATAAGGCGGCGATGCTTTATGTAAAACGCTGTCAGCAGTATCAACAATATGGCGTTTCCGAAGGATGGGAAGGCGTGGCAGATTTGGATTTTAAGTAATATTCGGCTATCTTTATCTCATCCTTATTCCGAACTTCGACTAATTACCAGGTGTGCAACTATCTATCTAAATCATCCTTAAGTAAACCAACTGCTTCGCGATGCTCATATTAAAAGGCGCTTTATACAACATCTCCGGAAAAGTTCGTCTGCGAACGATGCTGGTGGTTCCCTTTGTCCTGCAAATCGTTGCTGCTGTAGGCTTAGTCGGCTACCTCTCCTTCCGCAACGGACAGCGAGCGATCGATGACCTGGCAACTCAGTTGAATAAAGAAATTGGTGTCCGCATCAACCAGCACGTTGCTGACTATCTCGATAAATCTTATAACGTTCTGCTACTCATCGAGGCAGGTGTCCAGAGTCGTAATTTACAGCTAGATAACTTTCCTGGATTGCGGCGCTATTTCTGGCAGGTGGTGCAGAAGGAAAAAGTGGAGAGTTATATCTACTTTGGGAACGAACGAGGCGAGTTTGTCGGCGTCGAACGTATGGAAGATGGTACCGCTGAACTCAGACTGCGGACAACTGCTACTGCACCGATTCGCGAGATTTATTTCCTAGACGAATTTGGCGGGAAACAAAAACTATTGAAGTCGGCGGAGTACGATCCCCGCACCCGCCCTTGGTATGAAGCTGCAAAACTTGCTGGCAAAGCTACTTGGAGTCCGATCTTTTCTTCCTTTTCTCGCGAAAATACTTCTCTGGTGGTTTCTCCCGTTCGCCCTATTTACGACTCTAACAATCGGCTTCTGGGGGTTTTATCAATCAATCTCAGTTTGAGGCGAATTACAGAGTTTCTCAAAAGTCTAGAAATCAGTCCTCACGGACAGAGTTTTATTATTGAAAGATCGGGCGAACTAATTGCTAGCTCAACTATTAGCCAGCCGTTTATTATCAAAGGTGAAGGGAAAGACCGGGAGATCGATCGCATCCCCGCAGATAACAGTCCAAATGAGATAGTAAGTTCTACTACTCGCTATTTAAAAGAACATTTCGGTGACTTTGCAGCGATCGATGGCAGTCAAAACCTCAAGTTTAAAATCGAAGATTCATGGCACTACGTTGAGGTCATGCCAATTCGGGATGGACGAGGCATCGATTGGCTAGCCGTGGTAGTTATCCCCGAATCCGACTTTATGGCACAAATTTATGCCAATACCCGACACACCCTTCTGTTATGTAGCCTAGCATTGTTGTTGGCAATTATTGTTGGAATTTTCACCGCAGGGTGGATTACCCGCCCAATCTTAAAAGTCTCTATTGCCTCGGAAGAAATTGCCGCAGGTAAGTTAGAACAGCACATCGAACCTAGCAATATCATCGAAATAGAAAAGCTGACAAATTCATTTAATAGCATGGCAAAGCAACTCCAAGATTACTTTGCTGCTCTAGAAAAGCAAAATGAAGACTTAAAACATCTCGACCAACTCAAAAATGAATTCCTTGCTAACACATCCCACGAACTCCGCACACCCCTCAACGGCATTATCGGGATCGCCGAATCTCTGATTGATGGTGCAACTGGAGAACTCCCACAAACTACACAAGCCAACCTCAATTTAATTGTATCGAGCGGTCGCCGTCTGTCCAATTTAATCAATGATATTCTCGACTTCTCAAAACTCAGACACAAGAATATCGAACTGCAACTCAAAGCTGTAGACTTGCGATCGATTACCAATGTGATTCTTACCCTCAGCCAACCCCTTGCTGCCCACAAAAATTTGAAACTGATCAATTCTATTCCGGCTGACTTTCCCCCAGCAGAAGCTGACGAAAATCGCCTGCAACAAATTTTGCATAACCTTGTCGGCAATGCGATTAAATTTACACCTGCTGGCACAGTGGAAGTTTTAGCAGAATTGGTGCCTTTTGAAAAGGTATTAGCTAGCCCAGATCGATCCCAAATCCCAAATCCCAAATGCAAAATTCAAATTACTGTTTCCGATACCGGGATTGGCATTCCTGAAGATAAATTTGACCGCATATTTGAATCATTTGAACAAGCAGAAGGTTCTACGGCGAGAGACTATGGCGGTACGGGACTGGGATTGGCAGTCACGAAAAAATTGGTGCAATTGCATGGAGGTGAACTTAGCGTTAAGTCTAAAGTGGGAGAAGGTTCGCAATTTACATTTACTTTACCCATTTCCTCCATCGGTAAAGTGGAAGTTTCCAAATCTATTACTGCTATCAAAGACGATCGAAATATAGAGTTAACAACCTCAATACTCAGTCAACATTTAGAAGCGACGATTAATACTCAAAAACAGTTTAAAGTTTTGATCGTCGATGACGAACCGATTAATCGCCAGGTACTAATCAACAATCTTTCTCTGTACAATTACGCGATTACGGAAGCAAGTAACGGACAAGAAGCTTTGGCAGAGATGGAAAATGGCTTTATTCCTGACTTGATTTTACTTGATGTGATGATGCCGCGTATGACGGGATACGAAGTGGCGCAAAAAATACGCGATCGCTTTCCCGCCTACGAACTTCCCATTGTCATGCTCACTGCGAAAAATCAAGTCACGGATATCGTAGAAGGATTTGAATCGGGAGCCAATGATTATTTATCTAAGCCGATTCAAAAAAAAGAAATGTTAGCTCGCATCAAAACCCATATTTCTCTGGCTAAGTTGACTTCAGCTTACGGGCGATTTGTGCCGCGTAATTTTCTGAAGTTTTTGGAGAAAGAAAGTATTATTGATGTTAGATTGGGCGACCAAGTACAGCAACAAATGACGGTAATGTTTTCTGATATCCGCTCATTCACAACTTTATCAGAAGCGATGACGCCACAAGAGACGTTTAATTTCATCAACTCTTATTTAAGTCGAGTCAGTCCGGCGATTCGCCAGCACAACGGCTTTATCGATAAATATATTGGCGATGCAATTATGGCATTATTTCCTGAGTCTGCCAATGATGCTGTACAAGCTGCGATCGCCATGCAAAAAGAAGTAGAAACTTACAACCAAGATCGCCAAAAAATGGGTTACGCACCGATTGCGATCGGCATTGGTTTGCACACAGGCAATTTAATGCTAGGAACGATCGGCGAATCAGAAAGAATGGAAACGACAGTCATTGCCGATGCGGTTAATTTAGCTTCTCGTTTGGAAGGATTAACCAAGCTTTACGGCGCGGGTATTTTAATCAGCCATAAAACTCTTTGTTGTCTGGATTATTATGAAGAACAACACTTCCGATTTTTGGATCGGGTGACAGTAAAAGGGAAAAAATCAGCCGTCGCCGTATTTGAAGTCTATGAGGGAGATGAGCCAGAACAGAAGCGATTAAAGAGTCAAACTCAGGCGCGTTTTGAAGTAGCGGTATTTCTGTACTATCAAAAACAATTTGAAGAAGCGCAACAAATATTTCAGGAAGTTTTACAAGTCAATCCCCAAGATAAAGCGGCGATCGTTTACATAAAGCGATGCGAACATCATCGACTATATGGAGTACCGGAAGGGTGGGATGGAGTGCAAGCTATAGATGAGAAGTAATGAAGTTCAATTTCTGTTCTTCTTCTACAAGCGATCCTTCCTCCTCAGACTCATCATCTTCTGTATCCTCAAAGTAAAGGCGCTCCTCCAATTCTATATCGCTAATACCGAGCATTTCTGCAACTCTTCGCAAAGAGAGCTTGTCTTCCTCAACAGCACGGTAGGCAAGTTCGATGAAAATTCGAGGTAACCGTTCTTCTATTGAAGGAAAACGCTGCTGAAGCTCATAATGAGAAGGACTGTAACCAAGATGACGTGCTAAAACCGCAGCTTGTACGTTCTTTAAATTGACTTGAGAACCAGTTATTTTGTTTTCCTGTTCCAATCGATATAGCATCGTTTCATAGCTGACTCCAAAGTAGCGGGATAGATGGACGACTTCTATCGGATGGCTAACAACTTTCACTTTTAAAGCGTGCAAACGCTCTTGTAATGCTTCAGAGGGAATCATAAAATAACAGGCAAATCTTTCTGCAAAAATTTGCGAATAATTCTTATCTCCTTGGCGGTAAACTGTGGCCGAGCGGTCATGTAGGTAGAGACTATAAGCTAACCCCTGAGCTAAAATGAACGAGCGGCAAGTATCTGCATTATCCTGGTTAATCGCGATAATTTGCCCTAGTTGCGGATGCAGGAAAAACAACCCAGAAATTGCATTTTCTTCTTTGCCAAAGGGAATGGCAAACACAAGTAAACCTTGCGCTTGTAAGAAGCTTTTTAAATCGCCGAGAGGTGCTATCCCTAAATTGTAGTGGCTTCTGGCTCTTTGAGCTGCCAATACCGCCGTTCCATCTTCCTTTAAAAGGCTATCGGTAAGAGACGCAAAAGGTGGATGCGGAAGCTCAGGAAAAGGAGTATCTGTCTGCTTGTAAAGTTCCTCTAGAGCATAAACCTTTTCAATTAAGCGTCCAATTCCTGCCTTACCGGAAGCTGAAATAGTTTTGGAACATAGGCGTAAGGCTTCTTCCCAGTCTGATTTAACTGTTTCTTCGCCAAAAAGGAATCGTAGCGGTACCCCATAAAGCCGAGCCAGACGCTCCAAGCTCAAAGCATCCACTCGACGCTTACCACTCTCATACTGATTCAGAGCCGCCGAAGTGACATCTATAAATTGAGCTGCTTCAGTTTGCGTCATGCCAGCTCGCTCACGGGCGACACGCAAGCGCTGACCTAAGATCTCATAGTTCATAAGAGTCAGGCTAATAAAGAACCTCAGTTAGAGGAGATCTAAATCTCTAAAGTTAAAGACATGAAGACCTATGCCGCTATATTAACACTAAGTTAAAATAGTCGCAAATAAAAAATTTTTTTAACATCCAAGGTTAATAGACCAATGTCAACAACAATACTTGATACGGTAGTTTTGCGGGTTATGAGCTTTGCTCATCCACGCGGAATAGATATATTGCTGGAAACTCTTAATATCTCTTCGGCGCGTTTCCCTGCTGAGGTTTACAATCGGGACGAGAACAGTCGCCCTCTCGAAGAAGAGGACGAGGGATTAAGTGAGCTAGCCATAGGACTGCGATACGCTCAGCGTCAGAGTCAGCAGCTACCGCTCGCCGAAGCTCAGCGTTACCACATCAGGCTGAGGAATGCACAGCAGCTACCTCGCCACTTTAAGCAGGGAAGTTTAATAGTGGAAACTTTGACTGTGGAAGAACTCGACGATCGCGAAATTCTCCAGAAAAAGTACCTAAAGTGTCATAAAGGGGAAGCTGCCTGTTTAGTGTTGGCTAAGCGTTATCAAGGACAGGCAGTTTTCCTTTCATCAGATGATGGTGCCTGCAAGGTAGCTAAAGATCTGGGTATACCTTATCTCACACTAGAAGATATTCTTCAAGCTTGGGTTGAGCAGAAACAGCCAACATCAGAAGAATTTGATCGATTAGTGAATGGCATGAAAAACGCTGCATACAACCCTAAAGCTTTTCTAGAAGAACTCAGGCGGAAATTACAGAGATAAAGACTCAGATGTTGTGGCTGTCTGCGATCGCACTTAATCACTCGACATAGACTAAGTTGACAAAAAAATATTTATCTAAGTCAATTCGGTGAGCGAGCGCCCAACTAAAAAGCCATAAAAATTTTAATTTTAACTAACCCAAACTATTATATTGCCACATGGCCAATTTCATCTGGCTTCAAATGAGAATGCAGCACCTCTCCGTCGCGGAACCAAACAATCCGACGAGTTTGACGCGCTACATCCGGTTCGTGAGTTACCATCACGATCGTAATGCCACTTTCATTCAATTCTGTAAAAATATCCATCACTTCCTGAGTGGTTTTGGAATCCAAAGCACCCGTCGGTTCATCTGCTAATAATAAAACCGGACGATTGACGATCGCTCTTGCAATTGCCACCCGTTGTTGCTGTCCTCCAGAAAGTTGGTTTGGCTTATTGTTCAATCTATTTGCCAACCCCACTTTTGTCAGCGCTTCTACAGCGCGATCGCGTCTTTCCCCAGCTTTCACACCCGCATACACCATCGGCAACATCACATTTTCTACCGCAGTCAATTGCGGTAAAAGATGGAATTGTTGGAACACAAACCCCAACTTGAGATTGCGAATCTTTGCTAATTCAGCATCTCCCAATTGCGACACATCTACCTTATCCAAATAATAGTGGCCGGAAGTAGGGCGATCGAGACAGCCGATAATATTCATAACTGAAGATTTCCCCGATCCGGATGCTCCCATAATCGAGCAATATTCACCTTGCTCTACAATTAAACTGGCATCCCGAACTGCGTGTACTGTAGTTTCGCCCATACCATAGATTTTAGCAATATTTTCCAGGCGAATAATTACAGGTTTAAATTCCGTATTCAATTCTTGGTTTTGAGTTTGGATTTGTTGCATTTTTAATTAATTAAGCGCTTCTCAAAGCGACAATTGGATCTAATTTAGCGGCGCGTCGTGCCGGTACAACACCAAAGAACAAACCGATACTGCCAGAAACGCCAACAGCAATTGCGATCGCCACAGGTGAAATGCCAGCTTTCAAAGGAGTAACCGCACCAATTAACATGATACCGCTGACGCCAATAACAGTACCAACTATCCCACCTGCTGCTGACAAAATAATTGCCTCAATCATAAACTGAATGAGGATATCTTGCTGAGTAGCGCCGATCGCTTTCCGCAGTCCAATTTCGTGGGTGCGTTCTGTCACAGAAACCAGCATAATATTCATAACGCCAATGCCACCCACAAACAGCGATATAGCTGCGATCGCAGCCAGCATCAGCGTCAGCGCACCAGTAATAGTACCGACAATTGTCAGCACATCTTTTTGAGTTCGGACAGTAAAATCATCTTCAGTTGTTATTTTGTGGCGCAATCGCAACAGATTAGAAATTTGAAATTGCGCTGCACCGATGCTATTGGAATCTTTAGCAGAAACCGAGATAAACGATATTTCCAAACCATAGGGAGAAGTGCGCCCTATAATGCGGTTAGCGAGTGTGGTGACAGGGGTATAAACAGTGTCATCCTGATTGCTTCCCAAGAAAGAACCTTTCGGTTCCATCACGCCAATAACTTGAAAGCTAATATTTTTGACTCTGATTCTTTGGCCGATCGGATCTTTATTGCCAAACAGTTTTTTGACTACATCTGGCCCTAAAACAGCTACCTGGGTATTTGCCTTTACATCTTGCTGAGTAAAAAACCGCCCTCTAGCAACATTAAAGCTGCGTACTGGCAGAAATTCTGGCGTTACACCAAGAATTTGAGTATTGGTATTTTTGTTGCTATAAGTAACAGCTTGTCGGCTTTGAATTTGAGCGGCAACACCTTTGACAGAAGGCACTTGACGAGCGATCGCTTCTGCATCTTCCAGTACCAAAGTCTTCGGAACATCGCGATTTCTTTGCGCGTCCTGATTGCCGGGAATGATAAACAAAACGTTAGGGCCAAGCGATTCAAATTGCTCTGATGCTAACTTTTGGGCACCCTGTCCGATGCCTACCATTGCAATTACTGAAGCATTACCGATGATAATGCCTAACATGGTGAGACTGCTTCGCAATTTGTTTGCTACCAGCGTAGTGGTAGCCATTTTAATGCTTTCTAAAATATCCATTGCTCGATTTTGGATTTTGGATTTTGGATTTTGGATTTGTAATTTTGAATTTTAGATTGTATATAGATCATTCTCCCCCACTCCCCCGCTCTCCCGCTCTCCCACTCCCCCACTCCCCCCCCCCGCTCACGCCTGCGGTCTCGGTCGGCATTCTTTGGGCAAATCGACGAAAATGCGATCGCCCTCCTTCAATCCTTCCAGAATCTGAGTTTGGTCTTCTTGACTTGACCCAATTGTCACCGGGCGAAAGTCGCATTTCTTCTCAGTACCGGGTACTTTCACCCCCGTCTGTCCGTTCTCGGTAACAATTGCAACGGTTGGCACCATGAGGGTATTTTTCACTTCGTTGCCCAAGAACGTCAAATCGACGTTCATACCAGAACGTAATTCCTCAAGCCCAGTATCGAGAGCTACCCGTATCTGAAAAGAAGTGACATTCTGATCGATCACAGCTTCTGGAGCAATTAGACGCACGCGACCTTTGAAAACCTTATCCGGATAGGCATCTGCCACAACTTCCACCGACTGTCCCTGTTTAATTTGTCCGATATCTACTTCCGGGACTTTTGCTAAGATCTCCAATCCTCTGGCGATCGCTACAATCGAGGTTGAAGTCGCCGAAGCTGTACTGGAGCCAGATGTTGCCGGTGCGACAAAAGCGCCAACGTTGGCATATTTCTGAGTGATCGTGCCATCAAAAGGTGCGCGGACGATCGTATCTTCCAGCTGGACTTGCACCTGCTGCAATCGACCCTGAGCTTCTTTAACAGATGCTTCCGCTTGGGCAATATCTTCCGGACGCGAGCCATTCTGCAACAGTTCTAATGCTTGTCGCGCTTCTGCAACAGCCGCTTCTCGCTGGGCAATATCTTCCAGACGAGTGCCATTCTGCAACAGTTCTAATGCTTTTCGCGCTTCTGCAACAGCCGCTTCTCGCTGGGCAATATCTTCCAGACGAGTGCCATTTTGCAACAGTTCTAATGCTTTTCGCGCTTCTGCAACAGCCGCTTGTCGCTGGGCAATTTCCTCGCGACGGGTGCCATTTTGGAGAAGTTCTAAAGCCTGTCGCGCTTCTGCCACAGCCGCTTGTCGCTGGGCAATTTCAGCTGGAGAAGTGCCATTTTGAACTTGTGCCAAACGGCGTTGAGCTTCTTCCACACTAGCTGTAGCCGTGCGATAGTCGGTCAGCACTTCGTCGAAGCGATCGCGAGTAATTGCGCCCTGCTGTTGCAGATTTTGATAGCGATTGACTCGTTCCTTTGCTAAGTCTACCCGTGCTTGCGCTGATTCTACTTGCGCTTTGGCGGCGGCAATTTGTTGGGGATTGGCTGTTTGTACCGACGTTAGCTGAGCTTGGGCTTGCAAAAGACGCGATCGAGCTTGGGCGATTTCTTCCGGACGCGCCCCCGCACGGGCAGCTGCTAATTGAGCTTCAGCTTGGGCCAAACGCGATCGAGCTTGGGCGATTTCTTCCGGACGCGCCCCCGCACGGGCAGCTGCTAACTGCGCTTCGACTTGGGCCAGACGCGATCGAGCTTGGGCGATTTCTTCCGGACGCGCCCCCGCACGGGCAGCTGCTAGCTGGGCTTGAGCTTGGGCCAAACGTGCTTTAGCTTGGGCAATTTCTTCCGGACGATTTCCCGCACGCGCTTTCGCTAAGCTAGCTTTCGCCTGTTCCCATCTTGCTTTGGCCTGTACGATCTGCGCGACAATATCTGCATCATCCATCCGAGCGACAATCTGCCCTTGCTTTACGCTATCTCCCTGTTCTACAAGTAGCTCGGCCACACGACCCGTCGCTTTGGGACTGAGGTTAACGGTTTGAAATGGCACTACTGTACCGCTGGCGGTGATTCGCAGAGTAAGATTTTTTGATTCTACAGGTACGGTAAGTGCCGTAATATCGGAGTTTTTTGGTGTAGCTCGATTGAGGAATAAGTAAGCCCCACCAGAGGCAGTCAAAAGCGTCGCGGCTATTAACCCCATCATCCAGGGAGTCCGCCGATCGACTTTTTTGCCAATCAAGGGAATTTCCATATGCAACTCTTGGGTAAAGATCGGCCTGTCGCCGTGGGGGTAGCCTGTTTGGGAGAAGCCGTCTAGTCTTTAATGACGAAATATTTGCGTGAGTGTGAATAAATTTGCGTAGAGGTACGCTTAATTCTTCATGTTTCTTAATGTTAACCGTTAAAGGGCCGTAAAGACATCACCCAGTCGGGTATCCATCGGCGCGATCGCTCTCGGTTGTGATAACTGTTTAATTCATCAAGAATAATGCCCGGTCGGGACTCAACAGCAAGTAATTTGTCTGGGGTGAACTCAAACTTGTCCGTCAGAATGGAATGCAGTATGGTTGAAGTAAATTAAAGATATCTTTCTGACTTAGAGGCTGTACTGTGCCTAGCAATCGCAAACCCTGGTTTTATTTTCTGCTTATATTTGGTATGTGGAGTGTGGCTGGGCCAGTTTCTGGACAGGCACTCGTACCCCACACACTGCAACTCGATTCGGCTCAGCTGGAGCAGCAGGGCATCAGTCTGGCACAAGAAGCTGCACAATTAGCACAATTTCAACAATACGAAGTAGCTTTGTCGCGAGCAAGGCTGGCAACGCAGCTAGCTCCCAAAAATTATCAAGCTTGGTTCCTCTTAGGCGGCTTGTATTTACAAACAAATCAGGCGGACAAAGGAATTGACGCCTTGCGGCAGGCAAGGTCTCTCAAACCTGACGAACCATCAATTTTGTTCGCAATCGGGTCGGCTTATTTTCAACAAGAGAAGTACCAAGACGCGATCGCTTCCCTGCAAGAAGGTTTGAAGCTCAAACCTGACTCAGCAGAAGCTTTATTTGACTTAGGGAACTCTTATTATCGCTTAAAGAAGTTTCCGGATGCGATCGCCCAGTATCAAAAAGCAGTCTCATCTGATGGCAAATTCTGGCCTGCGATTAACAACATCGGACTGATTAAATACGAACAGGGCGATATGCAAGGAGCAATTAAACAGTGGGAAGCCGCCCTCGCGATTGAAAAAGAAGCGGCAGAACCCAAACTGGCTATAGCCGTTGCGCTTTATACTAAAGGCGATCGCGAACAGGGTTTGGCAATGGCAGAAGCAGCTCTGAAAACAGACGATCGCTATGGGGATGTAGAGTTTTTGAAAGAAAATCTCTGGGGCGAAAAACTGATAAGAGATACTCAAAAACTCATAGAAACTCCCAGAATACAAGCTACCCTCGCTCAAAGTCAAAGTCAAACAGAGCGAAAACCGTCTAATTAGGGGCTAGAAAGTCAAAAGTCAAAAGTCAAAAGTCAAAATTCCTCCCTCTTCTCTCTCCCTCTTATTTTTGATTTTTGACTTTCCCTAGCCCAATTAACTTGCTTTTAATTGTACGCGAGCGCTCTGTCGCACAGGGATATCGATCGCAAACTCCGCTCCCTCTCCCGGTTTTGACAGGCACTGTATTCTTCCGCCGTGTTTTTCTACAATTATTTGATAACTGATAGCTAATCCCAAACCAGTACCTTTACCTGGCTCTTTTGTCGTAAAAAATGGCTGGAATAGTTGCCCTTTTATACAATTGTTAATCCCAGGCCCATTATCTTTTATAATAATTCTTACCCAATCCCGATTAAGAACGGAAGTACTAATCCAGATACAAGGCGAGGGATACGAAACAGGCAATTCTTTCATCTGTTCCTGAAGCGCATCAATGGCATTACTCAAAACGTTCATAAATACCTGATTTAGTTGTCCGGCATAACATTCCAAAAAAGGTAAATCTCCATATTCTTTGATAATTTCGATAGTTGGACTATCGGATTTAGTTTTGAGACGATTCTGCAAAATAACGAGCGTACTATCGATACCTTCGTGAATATTGACTTGCTTCATTTCAGCTTCGTCAAGTCTGGAGAAGTTCCGCAACGTCAAAACAATTTTGCGAATCCGATCGGCACCAACTTTCATGGAAGATAAGATTTTAGGTAAATCTTCCCAAACAAAGTCAAATTCCTTCTCTTCAATCAAAGCACGAATTTTCGGGTCTGGGTTTGGATAACACTGTTGATAAAGCTCGAATAAATCGATAATGGATTGAATATATGCGCTCACATGATCGAGGTTCCCGTAAATGAAATTCACGGGGTTGTTGATCTCGTGCGCCACACCAGCAACGATTTGACCGAGACTAGACATTTTTTCGCTTTGGATCAACATCGCTTGGGTACGCTGCAATTCTTCCAAGGCAAGTTCTAGCTGCGCTGCTTTTTCTCTAGCGCAAGCTTCCGATTGCCGCAATGCTTCTTCTTTTTCTTGGCGGTCGCGCAAGTTTTCTCTTAACTGTTTTACGTGAGCCAGTGTTTTGTTAATCGTAATCTCTAAATCTTCAAAATCTATCGGCTTAGTTAAAAAATCAAAAGCCCCGCTATTCATCGCCTTTCTGATATTTTTTATATCGCTATAGGCTGATATTACTACTGTTTTGAGCGT
Source organism: Aerosakkonema funiforme FACHB-1375 (assembly GCF_014696265.1). Taxonomy (GTDB): domain Bacteria; phylum Cyanobacteriota; class Cyanobacteriia; order Cyanobacteriales; family Aerosakkonemataceae; genus Aerosakkonema; species Aerosakkonema funiforme_A. The sequence continues at coordinate 51,041 of NZ_JACJPW010000042.1, forward strand.
CGGAACCATATCATTAAGTTTAGCCACCAAAGCCAAGCCATCCATAATCGGCATATTAATGTCCGTCAGCACCATATCCAAGTCTGGATATTCTTGCACTTTTTGGAGGGCTTCTTGACCATTCCGGGCAAAAATAAGTTGATATTCTGCTGCCCGTACTTTTTTTCTAAATTTTTGCGTTATCAGGGATTCTAAGTCCGACTCATCATCAACAAATAGCAGTTTATAAGTCATATTATTCCTTGCTAAATGATTATTTTATCGTTTTTAAATTTATTCAAAATAACTTCCCCAAAGAGAAATTGACCTAATTCTGCAATTATGCAGACTCGAAGATAATCGTCTGGCCAGATGAATGAAAAAAATTAGATAGTTTTAGCATTAGAATTACACCCGCTCGGAATTTCTATACAGAACTTTGTTCCTTGGCCCAATGCTGACAAACAATTCAACATTCCACCGTGCTTTTCCACCACAATTTGGTAGCTGACGTACAAACCCAAACCCGTACCATTACCTATAGATTTGGTAGTGAAGAAAGGTTCAAAAATCCGTTCTTTTACCCCTGGAGCCATTCCTGTTCCATTATCTCCTATTTCAATGGCGATACGGTAATTTTCTGCAATTATAAAAGTACGAATGGTTATGGACGGAGAGTGGTTAGGGATATTATCAAAAGGCGGTTGTACGTAGAAATTATCCAAGGTATCGATCGCATTCGCCAGGATATTCATAAACACTTGGTTGAGTTCGGCTGCATAACATCTAACTAAAGGTAGATTTCCGTACTCTTTAATCACTTGAATAGCAGGACGTTCTTCGTTTGCTTGCAGTCGATGCTGTAAAATCAACAGCGCGTTTTCTAGCCCATCGTGAATATCAACAGGCTTCATGTCTGCTTCATTTAAGCGGGAAAAGTTACACAGAGATAAGACAATATGGCGAATGCGATCGACACCTACTTTCATCGAACTCAGAATTTTGGGTAAGTCTTCAATCAAAAATTCTAAATCGAGCGTTTCCATTTCTGTTTCGATTTCAGTAATCCTATCGGTGCAATGCTGCTGATAAAGATGCAACAGGTTTAGTATTGCTTTTTGCTGGCATTTTTATCTCCTTACAAAATAAAACCTAGATCTCCCCAAAAACTAGACGTTTCAAATTGTCAAAATTAATCGGCTTATTGACATAATCATTTGCTCCATAAGCAATTGCCTTTTGATAAGTATTTTCGTCTCCATAAGCCGTGATCATAATAACTTTTAAACTCTTGTAATTGGTTTTGATTATTTTTAGGAGTTCCAGCCCATTCATTCCTGGCATATTGATATCTGAAAGGAGCAATACAACCGACGCTTCTCCCTGTTTTTGTAGGTAATCTAGCGCCGCTTCTGCCGACAAAGCAAAATTAAATTCTATTTTTCCATCTTTGATTTCTCTTCTAAATTTTTGCTTGAACAAAAATTGGATATCTTCCTCATCATCTACAACCATAACTTTCATTGCTGAACCTCCATACTTTTGATTGACTTTTTGGGTAATTTTATAATGAACTCGGCATAACTTTCCGGTTCTGTTTCTACCTTCATCTCTCCCCTATGCTGTTGAACGACAATATCGTGGCTGATAGATAAACCCAGACCAGTTCCTTCTCCTGCTGGTTTCGTCGTGAAGAATGGGTTGAAAATTTTATCTAAAACTTCTAGTTTTATGCCTTTGCCGTTATCGCGAATGCGAATTTCGACGCGCTCTCCCATATTTTTAGTTTTCACAAGCAGATGCGGTGAAAACTCATCGCCTATTTCTTGTTTCTTTTTATGGGTTGAGTAGCAAGCGTTGTTAATAATATTAAGGAAAACCCGGCTAATGTCTTGGGGTACAACTTCAACCTCGCCAATTTCAGGATCGCAGTCACTTTCTATGGTAATGTTAAAAGAAGCATCCTTAGCACGCATCCCGTGATAAGCCAAATTCACATACTCTGCCAATAAACTATTTATATCCGTTGCTTGCCAGTGACCGCGTTCGCCGCGAGAATGCAGAAGCATATTGCTGACAATGCTTTCTGCTCTTTGACCGTGATGATTGATTTTATGGAGATTTTGTTTGAGGTCGCTGAAAATTTCGGTTATATAATCGCTTGTTTCCGCTCCCAATTGCTCTGTATGATTTTCAATTTCTGCAACTAATTCTTCAATTAATTCAGAGGAAACTTCAGCGAAATTATTGACGAAGTTCAAAGGATTTCTGATTTCGTGGGCAATTCCCGCCGTTAAACTTCCCAGAGAAGCGAGCTTTTCTTGTACGATAATCTGACTTTGCATAGCTCTGAGATTTTCTTCCACCCGCTGACGCTCGACAATTTCCCTTTGCAATTGCTCAACAGTCTGAGAAAGCTCTGTTGTCCGTTCCAAAACTTTGATTTCTAACTGTTCGTTAGCTTTTTCCAGTACTTCCTGTGCTTGCTTGCGCTCGGTGATGTCGCGCACGATCGCAACATATTGTTGCAAATCTCGATTCGTTTGGGAAGCATCGCGGGAGAATCGGTTTGAAATGGCAACTTCCAGGATGCGTGAGGTGCCATCGAAGTGGCTGGGGGTTTGTTCGCTGCGCGTAGGCCAATCATTTGGGTCAGCCGCCAATTGCGGCAGTAACGTCTGCAAGTGAGTTCCAAGCAATTGAGTATAGGTCAATCCAAATAACTGTTCGGCAGCTGGATTAACTTGACGAATTATACCGTTTTCATCCAGGACAACAATAGCATCCAAGGCAATGTTAAAAAGTTGTTCTGCTGCTTCTCGCGACTCATCCATCGAGATAACTTGGGGTAAACTTGTCCAACAGGCGATCGCTACACCCGTAAAAGCTACACATAGCAGCAAAACTAACAAAAGATTCGAGCCGCTAGGAGAATTTACACTTAATCTGATGCCGGAGAACCAACCAATTGCGACGGCGCTACAGATTAGTAAAATTAAAATCAGTACCTGAAACCCTACAAAGTCTGCGATCTGGCTTTTCGCTTGCTTGCGGTAAAGACGAATCCACCAACTCCGATGAAAAGGCGCAAGAGAAATACGACGGATAACCAAGTCAATTGCCAAAATTCCAGCAGGAACTAGCAGTCCCAGAAAAAAGTCTTGCTGACCGGAAGCAAATCCTCCCACAGTTAGCATCATCGCATCCACAAGGAAAATACCCAGCGACAACCAAGGCCACCTCGCTTCTGGCTTGCCTCGGTTAAGCCAGATTCCCAAATGGAAAAGCATCGTACACGATACCACTCCCACGTTGGCGAAGACCACCAGTCGGTCTAGATTTACCCAAAATAGGCACAGTAAACCCAGAACCAAAACTGGAATCAGACCTGGGCCGAATACTCCACGACGAGAGACAACCCCAAATACGGGGGAGATATGCCCATCTATAGCCAATTGGTAGGTAATGCGAGGGCAGTTAGAAACAACTGTAGCGTAACTCAGCAGACAACTAGCCGCTACGATGAAAATGGCTAGAGAACTAGCACTACTACCCCAAAGAGGTTGTGCAGCAGCTGATAGATTTAAAAAGGCGTCACCACCTAAATCGGGAGCATCGGCTAGGCGCATCATCACCCAGCAACCTCCCAAAAACATTGTTGGAATCAAGTAAGCCGAAATTTTGAGAAACTTGGTCGTCTCGCTGGGGTTACGGCTATCTGCCACAAAGGAAGAAGAAGTTTCGCACGAGTAAAAGCTAAAGGCAGCAAAATAAAACCACTTCATCCAATCTACAAAGCTTAACGGAGGCCAACTATCGGGAAAAAGGCCGGGACTATTTGGCGCAAAGGCTAACCATAGAAAACCTTGAATATTAAAAATTAGTAATAGTAAAAATGCCGGTATAGCAAAAAATAAATGAGCGATGCTCAAGGCGCGTGTACCGCTGAAGGTTAAGATTAACGGCAGAATGGTGAAGGCAATTTCCAATAATTTGTTCGGAAAAGTTAACCCAGCTTGTTTTAAATTTACCTCAATCAGTTGAGCCATTACGATCGCGTAAATTGGTGTGGAAGCAACCCAAGCTAACCAATATCCACTGGCAGCATAGCGACCCAAAAACGGATATTTCCTCAGCAGTCGAGTCGTGTAGTTAGGCGTTCCCCCCGCCATGTCTGGAAAATGTTCGCCCAGCCGCCTCACCTGAAGGTTGAGCATCGCACCCATGAATACACCGGGAAGCCAGACTAATATGGCATTCGGCCCTATGGCGGCATCAATGATGGGAATCAAGCCCACCCAATTGATAATCGCCGTGAGGCCAAAGCCCCAAGTTTCCAGGGGACTGAGGGTGCGCTGGAGGCGCATGGGCGATCCCAGGTTGTGCTTTCCACCTAGAAAAGGCCGATCTTCTTCTGATTGGAAGCCTTTCCAAGACTCCGGTTGGGTTTCTCTTGACATTGATTTTACCTAACATCTTTTTGAAAACGTATTGGAAACGTAGTTGTCACCCTATTTGCCAGCACATTCCAGGCTCAGCCATCCCAAGTAATTAAGAGCTTTGGATCGCAGCTTCAAAATCTATATTCTTGTTTATATTTCCCCATGATGTTTCCTGGCTAACAGTTTAATTGTTAATTTTTAATTTTTAACTAATGGGGAGACCCGGTGCGGTCAAAAGCCGTTGGTAGATTTTTTCTTGTTTCTTGTTCTACCAACTACTTATTACCGCACCCCCGTACTGGGGGAGAGTAAACTATTACCTGATTGCGCCCCCGCTTCTTCGCCTGATACAATGCTTCATCCGCCAGTGCAACGAGCATCGCGATCGAAGAAGTCGAGGCAGGCATGGTACTGGCAACCCCCAAGCTGAGGGTAACGTATTCCCCGATACCGGAAGTAGCATGAACAATTTTGAGCGCCTCAACTTCAGCGCGAATCTTTTCTGCGACCGATACTGCCCCTTCCACTCCAGTATTGGTCAAAATCACAGCAAATTCCTCGCCACCATAGCGAGCGACCAAATCAGTTGGGCGTTCGACGGCGCGGCTAATCGCTTTTGCCACCTGTTGGATGCAATGGTCACCTGCTTGATGCCCGTAAGTGTCGTTGTAAAGCTTGAAACAATCAATGTCGCACAAAACTAGCGATAAGAGCTTGTGTTCCCCTGCCATTTGCAACCAGATTTGGTCGAGATACTCATCAAAGCGACGACGATTCGCCACCCCAGTTAAACTATCCAACTTGGCTAAATGTTCCAACTCTTGATTGGCTTCTTGGAGTCGATCGTAGAGTTCGGCTTGCTGAATGGCGATCGCTAGTTGGGTTGCTAATGAAGCAAGCAAGTCAACCTCAAACGGTTGCCAAGCTCTTGACTCCGTACAGTGATGGGCAATCAGCAATCCCCACAGGGCGTCTCCTTGCATAAGCGACACCACAAGCTTTGCCTTCACCTGTAACTCATGCAAAAACTCAACAAGGCATGGAGTGATGGTTTCAGTTTCGACATTGGCAATGGCACGAGTGCGTCCTTGTTTGTACAGATCGCGGTACTCGACGGGAAAAACTTCGGCGGGGAAAGTACGCCCCAAAATTGGTTGCCAACAGGGCGCAACTGCCTCCGTAACAGCACTGCCTGTGCCATCCGTCCAGAGGCGGTAAATTAACACCCGATCGCACCCCAAAAATTGGCGCACTTCCGTCACAGTCGTATTGAGAATATCCGATAGTTGTAACGATCGGCGAATGCGTTGAGCGATTTGAGCGACAAGTTGCTCGCGTTTGGTTTGCTGTCCAAAAGCGTCCTCGGCTCGCTTACGCTCAGTAATCTCTCGTTGAATCGCGATCCAATGCGTATACCACCCAGTTTTATCGGCAACCGGTGCAATATTGAGTTCTACCCAAAACTCAGACCCATCCTTACAGTAGTTAATAAATTCCGCTCTCACTGGCTGCCATGCCTTCAGTGCTGCCCGAATCTTGGCACAGTTTGCCCGGTCAGTTTTGGGGCCTTGAAGAATACGCGGAGTTTTGCCCAATACCTCTTCTGCACTGTAGCCAGTCATCCGAGAAAAAGCTTGGTTGACATATAAAATTCGAGGCCCGGGTTCGTTAATCGGCTCAGCTTCAGTAATCACAACAGCATCATTAGCGTTCACGACGACCGATTCGAGCAAATGTAACTGGTGTTCTGCTTGTTTGCGGCCAGTTATGTCACTTAAAGAACCGACAATGCGCTCAATCTTGCCATCGCTTCCTCGCTTCGGCAGCCCTCGCACCAGCACCCAACGGTAGGTGCCATCTCGGTGCTGGATCTGATGCTCGCTGATAAACTGAGTGCTGAAATCGTGCCGTGTTTGGCTGGCAAGATACTCAGTCATTTGAGCTTTGATTTGTGCTTGCGCTTGAGGATGCAGCCGATTCCACCACTCTTCAATGCTAGAGCCAATTTCAGATTCTCCATACCCCAGCAGGGCTTTCCAGCGGGGAGAAAAGTAAACTCGATCGGTTTTGAGATCCCAATCCCAAAGGCCATCGTTGCTTGCTTGCATGGCAAGAGCATACCGATCTTCGCTCAGCCGCAGCGCTTCGACCAGTTCGGCTTGAGAGACAGCTATACTGAGACGATTGGCTAACTGTTGCAGGAGTTCGATCTCAAATGTTGACCACTGGCGTGGTTTTTGACACTGGTGAGCTATCAGTAACCCCCAAAGTTTTGACTGGAACAGTATTGGCACAACCAGCTTTGCTTTGACGTTAAACTGTTGGAGAAATTCGATTAGGCATCTCGATATCGAAGCTTGTTTGATGTCTCCGATCGCTTTAATGTGTCCCTGGCAGTAGTGCTGATGAATTTCCACTGGAAAAACTTCAGATGGAAATGTTTGTCCTAAAATCGGCAGATATTTAGGATCGACAGACTCTGCCACAGCACTGCCAGTGCCATCTAGCCACAATCGATAGACTAACAAACGATCGCACCTTAAAAATTTACGTACCTCCGTCACCGCAGTCTGGAGAATATCTTCCAAGTTCAACGATTGACAAATTTTAAGTGTGATAGCTTCCAGCAATTGTAGAGATTGATTTTGGCGTTTTAAATTCTGCTCAACTTGTAGATATTTAAATTTATTAAAGAGCCATTTAAACATAAGCGATCGCTTATCCTTTTTTATAAATAAAGATTTTTAGGAGCAAGAATTCTTTCCTTCTACTCCTAACCTTTAACTTTGGTATAGCGTGGGTCTGACTTACCCAACTGCCGGGGAGCTTGTTGTAATTTGAGGTGGAGCGATCAGCGGAAAAGTCGTCGGTTGGCTAATCAGATAACCCTGAACAAAGGTTGCACCTCGCTGTCTGACCCAATCCAGTTCTTCAGGCGATTCGATGCCTTCAGCGATCGTTTGAATATTCAAGTGACTGGCCAGTTCTAGTATTTTCTCAGTAACGAAAGCTTTATAAGAGTCTGCTTGCACATTGCGAATCAGGCTCATATCAAGTTTAATAAAATCGGGACGCAGTTGGTGCAGCAAGTTGAGATTGGAACCCCCTGCGCCAAAATCATCCAACGCCATACAAAAACCCGCTTCTCGGTAGATGTTGAGAATCCCTTTGAGATGTTCGGTATCTTGAGGCTGATGAGACTCAACAACCTCGAAAACGATCTGTTCGTGAGAAATGCCCGCTTCATCAATAGCTTGCATTGTCGAGCGTAAGCAGGAAGTAGGATCGTAAATCGATGTGGGAGAAAAGTTGATAAAAATGTGTTCTTTGATTTGGTGTCGCTTGGTCTCGCGAATTGCCGTGCGCCTAGCGATCAGATCGAGCTGAACTAAGATACCTGCTTCTGTTGCTGATGAGAACATTGGGCCGGGAGGAATAAAGCTCCCATTGGGAGCGATTCCACGGAGTAAGGCTTCGTGACCGAAAATATCCGAGGTGTCTTGAGCAGAGACGATCGGCTGAAATTGACAGGTAACTCGATCGGCTGCTAGCAAGTCGAGCAACCAACCCGACTGGTTAAGACGAGTGAGACGAGCCAAGGAAGTTGTGCGAGCGCAATCGCGAAGTTCCGGGGCTTTGGTGTCCGCCATGAACAATGCCCGCGTGTTTTTCAACTCATTTTGCGTCAGAATACCAGCTAAGGTATTAACGCAAGTTTCTGTTTGGATTTCTTCCAACTCAATGGCAAGACACTGCCCGTCCTCCTTGAGTTCGTAGTCCAGCTCGGCTTTACGCAGGTAGTAGAGGACTTTCGTCATACTATGACCCGAGGGAAACCACAGATATAATCTGCCCGTTCCCTCTATTTTGGTGGGTAAGGTTTCGCAGCGGGCACAAACGCTATGAGGCTGAGTAGGTTTCATACGCTAGTTCGATCGGGGCTAACTAACGATCTTAATTATTCCCTGGTGGATGCAAGTATTCTCTGGATTGAGCAAAGCTTTGTCGCTGGTCTTAGATTAGACTTTTTTGGTCTGATTTCAACCTATTACGCTTACCGACATCCTCAGCGAATTTGCTGAGATCGCCGATAAAGTGGTACATATGTACTTAATTGGAGTTAGGATGGGTGAAAATCCTCAGTTGGTATCTAATTTTAGCTAAAAATAGAATTTAGAGCCTTGGAGTCACAGGTCTATTCCGAAATCTCAAGTAGCAAAATCCTTGCATACTTACATCAAAAGCATCCAGGCATCGAAAAATACGATCGATTACACCTGGCTCAGGAAACCTGGCAGCAATGGCTCAAAGCGTTGAAACAACAAGCCAGCACTTCTTGTGCTGTAGCTGAAACAGGCTCCTGAGAACAGCAGATGGGATGTATTTATGTTTTTAATCTTTTGGCAGGAGTGCCATAATCTGATCCACAAATTGTTGATGATCGACAACTGGTTTGGAGATGTAGCCGTCAGCACCACTTTGCTTGAGAAAGTTTTCGCGATCGCCCTCCATCGCGTGAGCCGTAACCAGGATAATGGGAAGATTGGCAGTTTGGGGGTCAGACTTGAGCATCTGGGCGATCTTGATGCCATCAACTGCCTTACCCTGGTAAACGCTGTGTTGCAAGGAAACATCCATCAAAATGATGTCAGCCTTCCCAGACTGGGCAATCTGCATCACCTCTTCGACATCCTCAGTACCCTTAACCTGCAAGCCACCTCGCTTGGTGAGAATCTTAGAGAAAACGCGCAAATTAATCGGGTCGTCTTCCACAATCAGAACGGTTTTCATGGTTTTTTCCTGCTCGCTTGATTCAAAATAAGGCAGTCTAGGCTCCTGCCGTTTGATACTACTGTGAAAAGAGGAAAGGGAAAAGGATACGGCGTCGGGACTAGGGGCAAGGGGCAAGGGACTAACGAAAAATTAATTCTCCCACTCTCCCCCTCCCCCACTCTCCCACTCCAGGTCTCCCCCACTCCCTCCTCCCTCTCACTCTTTCCCTCTCCCTCTTCGCTCTCCCTCTTTATACTCATAAGGAACCCGGACTCATGGCAAAACAACTTAACCTTCTCTCAACAGGACAGGTGATTACGACTGCCCTGCACGCCGAGATGCAACGGTCTTATCTTGAATATGCCATGAGTGTCATAGTCGGGCGGGCGTTACCCGATGTCCGCGATGGCTTAAAGCCCGTTCATCGTCGCATATTATATGCAATGCACGAATTGGGGTTGGTGCCAGACCGCCCGTACCGCAAATGTGCCCGCGTGGTAGGGGACGTGCTGGGTAAATATCACCCCCACGGCGACCAGGCGGTTTATGACGCTCTGGTGCGGATGGTACAGGATTTCTCTTGTCGCTATCCTTTACTCGCCGGACACGGCAATTTCGGTTCGGTGGATAACGACCCACCAGCAGCAATGCGTTATACGGAAACGCGCCTCGCTCCCATAAGCCATGAAGCGCTATTGAGTGAAATTGGCGAGGCGACTGTTGATTTTATCCCCAATTTTGATAACTCCCAACAAGAGCCGGTGGTGTTGCCAGCCCAGCTGCCGATTTTATTGCTCAACGGTTGTGCTGGAATTGCGGTGGGAATGGCTACCAATGTACCCCCGCATAATTTGGGGGAAGTGGTGGATGGTTTAATTGCTTTAATCGATCGTCCCGATTTGTCAGAAGATAAGTTGCTGGAATTGATTCCGGGCCCTGATTTTCCCACAGGAGGGGAAATTGTGGGAACGGAAGGTATTCGGGAAGCCTACACTACGAGTAAGGGCAGTATCCCCGTGCGGGGAGTTGCCAAAATTGAGGAGATCGCCCGTCGCTCATCTTCTTCTAAATCGAAAGCTCAAAATCGGACGGCGATCGTAGTGACAGAGTTACCTTTCCAGGTGAATAAGGCATCCTGGATCGAAAAGGTAGCAGAATTGGTCAACCAAGGGAAAATTGAAGGGATTGGCGATCTCCGAGATGAGAGCGATCGCGAAGGTATGCGCGTAGTTGTGGAAATCAAACGTGACGCCAACGCTCAAGAGGTTTTAGAACAACTCTACAAACAAACTGCTCTGTGTAGCAATTTCGGCGCTATCTTGTTAGCGCTGGTAGAAGGACAACCCCGCCAGCTGACGTTGCGGCAGATGCTGCTGGAGTTCTTGAGCTTCCGCGAACAAACTCTGACCAGACAATACAATCACGAGCTCCAACAATGCTTAAGACGCCTTCATCTGGTGGAAGGTTTGTTAACTGCGCTCTCAAATTTGGATGCGGTAATACAAATTCTCAGAAATGCGCCAGATGGCACTACAGCGAAGCTGAGTTTGCAAAGCCAATTTAATTTTAGCGATCGCCAATCGGATGCGATTCTCTCAATGCCCCTGCGACGCCTGACCGGTTTGGAAAGGCAGCAGTTACAGACAGAGTTTGACGAACTCAGAGATAGAATAGCTCAGCTAGAGCGGTTGTTGAGCGATCGGCACGAATTCCTCAAAGCTCTCAAAAAAGACCTGCGAACGCTCAAACGCAAGTACGGCGACCCCCGTCGCACTCGCATTCTAGCAACGCCAGCAGCCGCCCCAGAACAGCCCAGAAGCACAGCAGCTCTTGAGCAGAGGGGCACGACGGCGGGGGGGCAAAAGAAAGAAAAATCCAAGACTCAGGAAATACAACAACCCACTCTTTTCACGCCGCCACCGCCAGAAGAGGTGACTCTGGAATTCACCCATAAAGGTTATGTGCGACGGTTGTCAAAAAATGGCAATAAATCTTCGTCTTTGAAATCGCAGGATGATTTTGTTGTCAATACTCAAGCAGCTACCACTCAAACAGATTTGGTGGTAGTAACTGCCAGCGGCAAGGCTTATCCAGTCAATGTGGGCGATATTCCGCCCACATCTGGGGGAAATAAGGGGACTCCTCTTTGCACTTTGTTACCGGGTGCGAAGGAAACGCCGGAAATGCTGGTAGGGCAGTTTGTCTTACCGGATAATTTGGAAACGGGTAGTTTGGTGCTGTGTACGCAGCAAGGGCGTATCAAACGAGTGGCGCTTTCAGAACTTGCTAACCTAACTCGTCGCGGCGCAACGCTTTTGAAGTTGAAAGATGACGATCGACTATTATCTGTTCATGCGATCGCTTCTAAGGGAGATGTCGTCATGGCGACTAGCGGCGGACGTTTGCTGCGCTTAAGGATAAATGACGAGCAACTACCGATAACAAGTCGCAGCACTCAGGGGCTACAAGCCTTGCGGTTGCTGCGTTCCGAGCAAGTGGTTGGCGCTTCTATTCTGTTGCCGAATGACAGCCTGTTACTCGCTACCCAACTGGGGTATGTCAAACGTTTACCCATAAGTGCTATGCCGCTGGCTCAGTTGGGTAATATCGGTACGACGGTGTTTCAGTTCACCACCAAGTCGGATGCTTTGGCGGGGATAGTAGTCGCTAACGCTTCATCTGAGGTGATATTAATGACAAATACGCAGAGAACACAGAAATTACCTGTAGATAAGGTAAAGTTCTGGGGTAAAGATGGCACGGGCGATCGTCTGATTGCGCTCAAAGCTGAGGAAAAAGTTATCAATTTGCTAATTGCTTAATTTCAAATTTCAGATTTTAGGTTTTAGATTTTAATTCAATCTAAAATCTAAAATCTAAAATCCAAAATTGATTATGCGTATCCTTGCTATTGGTGATATTCACGGTTGTTCGATCGCCCTCGATTCCCTCCTCGCTGCTGTAGTCCCGCAGCCAGAAGATAAAATTATTACTCTGGGCGACTACGTAGATCGCGGCCCTGATACTAAGGGCGTTATCGATCGTCTCATCGCTTTGCACGCTACCGGGCAACTTATACCTTTACGCGGCAATCACGAGCAAATTATGCTCAATTCTCGTGCTGATGGGAAGCTATTAGCGTGGCTGTCCTGGGGCGGTAAGGCAACGCTTGCTTCTTATGCGGTATCTGGGAATGAGGGAACTTTGCAGGATATCCCAGAAAGTCATTGGGATTTTCTCGAAAATAAGTGTGTAAATTGGTACGAAACAGACAAGCATTTTTTCGTACACGCAGATGCCGAACCAAATTTACCGTTAGGGGAACAACCGGAATTTGTCTTGTTTTGGGGGCCGAGCGATCGACCGTCACCCCACTTTTCCGGCAAAACAATGGTTTACGGACACGATACACAAGAAAGTGGAATTCCACTTAATTTAGGCTATGCAATTTGTATCGATACTTGGCCTGACGGAAACGGTTGGTTAACTTGTTTAGATGTAACAAGTGGGAAAGTTTGGCAAGCAAATCAAGCGGGTCAGCAACGACAACTTCTCATCGATCGATAATTAATAAAGCTCACAAAAACAAACCCCTTTCCTCTAAAAAATCATCCTTATAATATCATAATCCAGTAGCATCGGTTGCCAAAAAAATCCCTTTCCGATCTGCGTACCCTACGGGAAGGCTATCGCCTACATCTGCGTTTATCTGCCTACATCTGCGGTAAAAACTTAACCCATGATATCATATCCGGTAGCATCGGTAGCGTCAAAAATTTGCGATCGCATCTGTGTTCATCTGTGTTTATCTGTGTTCATCTGTGGTTAAAATTTAACCAAGATTCGGTGCAGACAATCCTCAGCAGTCAAAAGTCAAAAGAAGGAAGGGCATCGGGAATCACGAAGAAAGCAGGGGGGTAGAGGGGTGACCGAGCAGAATTATTTTTTTTCCTTTTTCTTTTTCCTCTTCTTTTTGACTTTTGACTTTTGACTTTTCTAGTACCTAGCTATCAGTTTTCACATGAACCGGCCAAATCCCGAAAGCGATCAACCGCGCTGGGATATCGCGCAGAATTGGCAAACGGAGAAAAGCAGGCAGTGTAAATGAAAAATTAGAGTCATTCGAGTTAAGAATGCGAGCAAAAATTTGCTGCTGAATTAAAGATTGAAATGCTTGAATAACTCGCGTTGGCAATTCGCGCTGACGCTGCACTTGGGCGAGATCCCACTCGTGCAAACTATTGCTTTTGAGGGGTTCGCTCAAGTTATTTGCCGCCACGACAGCATCTTGAACGGCGTAGTTAATCCCAACTCCTCCCACTGGAGACATAACGTGTGCGGCATCCCCAATTAAAAGCAATCCGGGAAGATACCAACGCTTAATGCGACTGGATTCCACAGAGAGAAAGGCTATTTGAGAGAAATCTTTGAGAAGTTCGATCCTATCTCCCAACTCCGGAATGACATCAACAATACTTTTTCTCAGCGCTTCTATTCCATCGGCGCGAATTTGTTGATAACCGCCTTTGGGAATCACAAAAGCTATCTGCCATTCGTCGCCGCGATCGAGCATTACTAAGATATGATTTTTACCGATGCGACCCATTCCGCCTTCTGCGTCTTGTGAAGAACGCGGTAAACGAAACCACAAAACATCCATCGGCGGCGAAGTTCCTACTGCTTCAAAACCAGCTAGTTGTCGAAGGCGAGAATGACGACCGTCTGCACCGACTGTCAGTTTTGCTCTGACTTCGTGCCAACCGCCGTGTCCGCGATATCGCACACCTTTAATTATGCCGTTTTCTTCGATTAATTCTTGTACGTTCGCACCCAAAATTAACTGAAAGTTGGGATATTGTTTGGCTTCGGCGACGATGAATTCCAGAAACTTCGCTTGGGGCATCATCGTGATGAAAGGATAGTTTGTTTTGAGGCGATTCAAATTAGCGAGTTGGACTGAACCATTAGCGGTAGTAACACCAAGCGTGCGAATTTTATTGTGCGGTAATTGCAGTAAGCGTTCTGCCAAACCGAGTTCGTCCATAATTTCCATTGTTGATGGATGAACGGTATCGCCACGAAAGTCGCGATCGAAATCTTTGTGCGTTTCCAGCAACATTACCGAAATACCTTGACGCGCCAACAGAAGCGATAACACAACTCCTGCGGGGCCACCACCAACAATACAGCAATTCGTTTGGGTTATATCGATAATTTCACGGTCTGCGGTTTGCGCTTCGGTTTGACTCACATTTGACATTATAGCAGTCATAAAAAAGCTCCTCAATCAATTAAAAATTAAAAAAATTATTTGCTGTTGGTGGGCACTGCCCACCCTACTATTTAATTACGCTCAAAACGGATGGTAACAGTACGATAATCGGTTGCTGCACTACTACCTTGAATTGTAATTGGATGACCGTTGGGCGAACCGTCGAAAACTAGCTGAAAGTTATTTGCTTCGATTCTAGTCAAAGTCGATCGCTCTGTCAGTCCTTTTTGCGTAAAAGCTTGCCGATAAAATTTAATCAGTGCTTCGATACTAAGATTGCTGCTAAAAAATACATCTACTTCGCCTTGGATAAAGCTAGAAGGAAACTCTGTATAATTTTTTATATTTTCAGGCAAAGGAAACACGGTATAACGCGATACAGTTGCCTGTGTAGTATTGCTACTATTGGAAGAACTATCGCCCATTACTGTAGCAAGCGTTTTAGATGAATCAGCTTCGCCAATTAAAGTAAATGCTGCCCAATCTTTCGGTCTGGGAAATTGTTTCATTGTTTGAAGCATTGCACTTCGCAGTGCTTGCGCTTTATCCAGACCTTTTCTGAGATTTTGATAAAATGCGGTCATTAATTCGGCAGTAGGACTATCCGGTATAGACCACAAGGAAACTATGACGCTGGGTATGCCTGCACCAATGAAAGAACGGGAAAGTCCGACTACACCATCACCAGTAATTTTGCCTTTTCCTGTGTCGCAGGCGCTCAAAACAACGAGTTCGGCATTTAGCTTGAGGGCAATGATTTCTCGCGCTGTGAGAAAACCATTGTCGCCGGTGGATGGAGCGAAAGCAAGCGAACTGAAAACACCTGTTTCATCATCTAAAATGCCGTGAGTTGCTAGGTGAATTATTCGCGCTTGTGACATCCGCTGCTCAACAGTTAATTTAGTTGCGCCCTTCCCGATGATAGCTTGGGAGTCGAACAGTTGCGCGATCGCGTTTGCTTCTCGTTCCGCTCCGGGTAAACTGGGTAATTGTTCGGGTGGACGCCCTTCGGGTGCTAAACTGGGCATCGTGGGATTTCCCACAACTAATACGCCTTTTGCATCTTGGATGCGTTGCTGCTGTTGGCGGGTTAAATCTAAAATTTGAATTGATGGCGCTGTGAGAATGGTATGTTTTTCAATTAAATATTTTCCTGCATTATCTTGAAGTGCGACAAAAGGAACTAAAAATAGTAAGTCTTGGGGAATAAAGGTAATGCGATCGGTCGGATTTTTTGGCAATATATCTGCAATTGGTTCGATTAAAGTTTGATACAATTGTTGTAATTTTTGGTTAGCCGAGGAGCGATTATCTGGCGCTGCTGTGGCAGTCACTGCAACACCTCGACCTCTCACACCGATCGACTCGCGAGCATTTTGCACTAAATCTGCTAACAAAGCATTATTTCGATCTAGCTTTACCTGTCGAAATGTAATTTTACCTGTAGGTTCGATCGCCCAAATTAATAAGCCTGTAGCGCGGATATCTTTGTAATTGCTAAACTGGAGAGGCAAGTCGGGGTCATACTCATAAGTGACTGTATACTCAACCAAAGTAGAATTCTGCGCTTTGGCAATTTGTTTGATGCGATCGAGGTTAGGTGAATCAACACTAACCTGCAATTTTGGGTCATTAGCTAAGCGACTTGCCATTAAGCCGGCAAAAGCGCGAGAACGTCCCCGTTCTGCTAATTCTAACGCTTCTTCTATTCGGTTTTGCGCTACAAAAACTTGTTGCAGCCAACGCAGCAGCGCTACTTGAAATTCATATTCCCCAATGGCAGGCATTCCGGCATTCAATCGGAACAGTCGCGCCTTCTCGTAAGCATCAAAAGCAGCGAATAAAAATTTTTCTGCCTCTTTGATATTACCTATTAAAAATAAATTTACTCCCAGTTTCTCTAAAAGTTTTGGTTTGCCTAAACTGCCGTTATCCTTATCTTTCGCTTCTACTATTGCCAGCGCTTCTTTTAGTAACTCAATTGCTTTTGCGTAGTTTCTTTGGGACGAATAAATGCCGCTTAAAGCATCTAGGGAAGCCGTTTCGCGATTCAAGGGAACGCTGGCGAGTTCGTTAGGGTGTTGGCGGACAAATGCCAAATTCTGCTCGTGCAGTTCGGCAGCTTTCTGCAAATTACCAGATAGTTTATAACTTAATGCTAAAAAAGTCCGCGCTTGCCATTCTCCGTCTAAATTTCCAGACTGTTGTGCCAGTTTTAAAGCTTGTTCTAGAGTAGAAATCGATTGTTGGTAATTACCCGCTCTGCGCTGTTGAATCCCAGATTGAATCAGCGAATCAAGTTGTGATAATTGTTTGAATGAGTTGGTTGGAAGATGGCAAGTTTGACATTCATAATTTTGTGACAACCGTTGAAATTGTCCTGAATTTTCCGCTTTAACTGTAGCAGTTACCCACAGATAAGTAAGCAGTACTGTACTGGCTGTAATTTTTAGTCTCATCTCAAACCTCCCGGTCGCCACCCGCCAGACCCGTTAAGGTTGGCACTAGGTTGTTGACTTAAATTTTGAAAGATACATAATAAGATGGTACGTGACAAAGGCTGTTATGGCGCAGGCTGGAAATTTACTGTGGCACAGGTTGTTCTAGAAAATGTCTACAAAAGCTTTTCAGGTCGAAAAGGTGAGAAAGCGATCGACAAAACAGAAAAGTTCGGTCAGGAGGTAGAATTATTAGCTCTCCCAGAGGCGTTGCACACCACGTCTGCACAGAGTCCGGAACAAGCTGTCTTGCGGCGCATCAACCTAACAGTGAAAGATGGCGAATTTATGGTATTGGTGGGGCCATCGGGTTGCGGTAAAAGTACGCTGCTGCGCTCGATCGCTGGTTTGGAGGAGTTGACTGGCGGTAATATCTGGGTGGGCGATCGTTTGGTGAACGATTTGCCACCTAAAGAACGAGACATCGCGATGGTGTTTCAAAATTACGCTCTCTATCCGCACATGACAGTCTATGACAATATTGCCTTTGGGCTGCGGCGGATGAGTGGGGGAGAAACAACAGAAAATTCTTTACCGTTGTGGGCAGAAAATTTGTTGGTGGGAATGACGCGATCGCTTCCCAAAAAACTAAAATATCTGACGGAGCGAGAGAAAGCGATCGACGCGCAAGTGCGTGTTGTCGCTGAGTTGCTGCAAATCGAACCTCTGCTCGATCGGCTGCCAAAACAGCTTTCTGGAGGACAAAGGCAGCGGGTGGCGTTAGGACGAGCGATCGCTCGCAATCCGCAAGTTTTTTTGATGGATGAACCGCTTTCTAACTTAGATGCCAAACTCAGATCGGAAACTCGCGCCCAAATTGTGAAGTTGCAGCGGCAGTTGGGTACCACAACTATCTACGTTACCCACGATCAAACGGAAGCGATGACGATGGGCGATCGCATTGCGGTGATGAATCGAGGTCAAATTCAGCAACTGGCGCATCCTTTGGAATTATACAACCGCCCTGCGAACCGATTTGTTGCGGAATTCATTGGCTCGCCTCCCATGAATTTTCTGCCGGTACAGTTTCAAGCACCTCTACTGATTACCCATCCTCAGTCACAGTTCCGCCTCACTTTACCGGATATCTGGCAACGAGCGTTGCAAAATTACGATCGCCGTCCCCTGATTTTGGGTATCCGTCCGGAACACCTCAACTTGAGTTTACCAGCCCCAAAAAACTTGCAGGTGCGGGTAGATTTAGTGGAAGCGCTGGGTAACGAAACCGTTATATCTGTTCATTTGCGGGAAACTTCTGCCCCATCTACTTTCCAAGTGCGAATTGCGCCCGATCGACCTGTGCTGCTTGGCGAGGAGCTTTGGCTGTCGATCGCACCCGATAAAATTCATCTGTTTGACGCTCAAACCGAAATGGCCATCTGGCCTCGCTAGTCTTTGCCAGCTAAAGTCTTCTCCACTTCTAGCCAAACCCAAAAATGGACTGATTTGTAGGTTGGGTTGAGGCACGAAAACCAACGTATTTGTTGCTTTTCGTGCCTCAACCCAACCTACGGGAAAATGACCGAAAAGCGAGACGCAAGCCCCTGGCTTTAGACATGGGGATAAGTCGATAAGCGACTTTAGTCGCCGTCTCGATTTCCGTTTAGACTCGAATTGCGTTAAACTAATTGACGTAGAGGTTTTCCAAGTTAAATGATAGTTTGAGAATTTAAAGCTCAAGGGAAAACAACTCAATACCAAGCCATTGATGAAGCAATTAGGACTGCTCAATTTGTGCGAAATAAATGTCTCCG